>JBNKDB010000217.1:0-5733 GCA_050288045.1 Anaerolineales bacterium
AATTGAGCACCTTCAGCTACCAGGACACACCGTTGGGCGAGATCGTACTGCCCGCCCTGCGCTGGATTTTGCGCCGCCATCACCTGGCCGACGACGCAGCCACCCGTTACCTCTTGCGTGAATACATCCTCTCCGCCCAGCATGTCGGCTGCGAGTTTGCCGCCTTATTGGATGAAGTCCAACCGCAGGCCGTGGTGTTGTTCAATGGCATCATGTTCCCGGAAGCGATGGCCCGCCGGGAAGCAGAAAAACGCGGCATTCGCACCATTACCCACGAGGTCAGCTTCCAGCCCTTTTCGGCTTTCTTCACGGACGGGCAGGCCACCGCTTACCCCATCGACATCCCGGACGATTTCGAACTCTCGTCAGAACAGAACGCCACCCTGGATGCTTACCTGGAAAAACGCTTTCAGGGGCAGTTCACCATGGCGGGCATCCGCTTCTGGCCGGAGATGCAAGGTCTGGACGCCGCTTTCCAGGAAAAGGCGGCGGCATTCCAACAAATCGTACCGGTCTTTACCAACGTGATCTTCGATACCAGCCAGGTGCACGCCAATACGGTCTTCACACACATGTTCGCCTGGCTCGACCAGATCTTGGAGACCATCCGCCAACACCCGGAAACGCTGTTCGTGATCCGCGCCCACCCCGACGAGATGCGTCCCGGCACGCAGAAGCAAAGCCGCGAGAGCGTGCGCCAGTGGGTGGCCGACAACCGCGTCGCCGAACTGCCCAACGTGATCTTCATCGACTCACAGGAGTACATCAGTTCCTACGCCCTGATCCAGCAGGCCAAGTTCGTGATGGTCTACAATTCGTCCATCGGGCTGGAAGCTACGCTGATGGGCGCGGCAGTGCTGTGCGGCGGCAAGGCGCGCTTCACGCAGTACCCGACCGTCTTCTTCCCGCAAACCCCGGATGCCTATCGCCAGCAGGCCGAAGATTTCCTGGCTGCCGAGCAGATCGAGGTCCCTGAAGCATTCATGCACAACGCCCGCCGCTTCCTGTACTACCAGAACTTCCGCACCGCGCTGCCTTTCGGCGACTACCTGCAAGCCCATCCCCGCCTGGGATATGTGCAGTTGCAAAATTTCCCGCTGGAAGAACTATCGCCAGCGTGTTCGGATACTATACGAATCATCCAGGCCGGCATCGTGGAGGGACAAGATTTCCTGAAGGAGGGATAATCCGATGGGCACCTCATTTGATAATATCCAAATTTACCTTGGCGAGCGTGATCTTGAAGAAGTCAGGGCACAGACTCTAGAAGCATTAGCTCAACGGCTCCGGTCTCTTGATTACATTGAAACCGATTTTGGCGACCCCAAGATAGAGACGGTTGTCGCAACCGCGATCAAACCGGGCAACCCTTGGCTTAGTGTATATGGTGATTTTAGTGCCCCTGATCCGGATAGGCTTTTAGATGAAGGTGAGCCCGGTCTTATTGGAATCTCACAAGTTGCCACAATGTTATCCAAAGTCACCGGAACCAAAGTTGTGAGTATTTTTGTTTGTGATAGCGATGTACTCGACCTGCGTTTATGTGAACATGGTGACCTGATCGACATTTTTTCCAGTTACCCGGAGATCTACCAAACTGCCTACGCTGAACAAGATAATACAACCGGCCGTCCTGAACTATGGCAAGGAATTTTTTTAGAGGGGTATTCAATTGACAATTTGAGGAATGCTTTTTCTGAAAGGCCAACGCTCGCAGAAAGCCAATTGAAAGGCATTGCTGAAATCATAGGATTAGACTCCACCCTCATCCATGGATACGCTGGAAGCTTTCTAGATTTCAAAGGAGGTAGGCTTACTTTAGCAGATATCCCCTCTTATCTAGACTGGACATGCCAGGCCTTTCGTTCTACAAAACTGCAACCGTTCGAGCAATTTGCCGAAGGACCACCCAAATTTATTTGGGGTGGTGGTGGCGGATACCCTTATATTACACCAGGAGCTATACAAGAATATCATCTGGATTTCTACTCGACAGGTGGCGCGTCGAAAGGTATTAAGGTCGAGTTTAGCGGTAAGCTTCTAGAACAAGCATTTGTCAAGATCGTTCAATGTGAACTTGCTTTCAGAGCCGAAACTTACCCGGTCTCTTTAGCACGTCAAGGGGATGCTTATGTTGGTGTTCTCCCTAATCTCGAAATCCCGACTGGCCTGATTGACCCAATTGAAGCACATATGCACATGAGCCTGCGTTATCCAGAAGCGAGGAAAATTCTAAGAAAAATAGAGTATTCGCTCCGTTTTTCATGTACAGGTGAAAGGATTAGCAATGGGGAGATAAACGTAGTCATAAAACCAATCGACAATCCTGATGATGGAAAAATTTTTCAAAATGAACTAATCATCATAACCGATCAGCCACCTCAACGGTAGGAAACTATCATTTGAGCGAATCGGTTTTTCTGGTATAACTATGGCTCTGATGCAATTCACTATAGAAATTTCTACTTACCCTCCAGGGACAACCTAACCATGCGCGCCTATTACTCCCTCAAACACAGCCTCAAGCAACTGCGCTGGCGCTGGCGGCGGGGGCGCGTGGCGGCGCGCTGGGGCGCGGATAAACTGGCCGCGGCTCCGGTAGTGATCGGCAATGCCATGCCCAAGTCCGGCTCACACCTGATCACGCAGGTGCTTGAGGGTCTAACTGAACTCGGCCCCTTCGTCGACCCCGGCTTCCCGCCGGTGACGCGCTTCGACGATAACACCAACCTACCGGAAGCCGCCGTACTGGACAACCTCCAGCGTTTACGTCCTGGCGACATCGTTTACGGCTACCTGCATGCCAAAGAACCTTTCCTCAGCGCCCTGACCAAACCCGGCGTGGCGACCGTCTTCGTGCACCGCGACCCGCGCGACGTGATTGTTTCGCACATCTTCTATGCCACCGATATGTACGCCGGGCACGGCATGCACACCTATTACAACGAAGTGCTCGACTCGATGGAAGCACGCATCAATGCCGCCATATGCGGCGTGTCCGAGCCGGGCTATGAACTTTCCTCGATCCTGACCAAATACCAGGCTTACCTCGGTTGGCTCGATCAGCCCGCCGTACTCTCGATACGCTTCGAAGACCTGATCTTAGACCGCGAGCAAGCGCTCAACCGCATCCTGGATTATCTAGAAACACGCGGCTTCACCCCGCAGGTCTCGCGTGCGCAGGCCGTGGCGGCCCTGGCAGCAGGCATTGCGCCGCGTAAATCGGGCACCTTTCGCAAAGGCCAGCCCGGCAACTGGCGCGAGCATTTCACCCCGGCCAACATCGCCACTTTCAAGGCCGAAACCGGTGATCTCTTACAGCGCCTGGGTTATGAAAAGGATGCCGATTGGTCATGAGCATGCTCAACGATCTCAAGCTAACCGCCAAGCTCGGCCGCCGCCAACTGCGCCGCGCCCGCCAGGCATTGCGCTACGGTTCCATGGCGCTGGCGGATACACCGATCCTGTTCGGCAACTCGTTCCCCAAGAGCGGCACCCACCTGCTCACCCAGGTACTGACCGGTTTTGCGGCGCTCGGCCCGGCAGTCGACAGCGGCCTGCCCGCCATGCTGACCTTCGACGGCCCGACCGGAACCCCGCGCCCTGCCGCCGCCATCCAACGCGATCTGGCCCGCCTGCGCCCCGGCGACGTGGCTTACGGCCATCTGCACGCCATCCCGGAAGCGCTGGACGCCCTTTGCCGTCCCGGCGTCGCCCCGTATTTCATCCTGCGCGACCCGCGTGATGTGGTCGTCTCGCACGTCTTCTACGTCACCGACATGGCCCCAAACCATGTCCACCACGATTATTACCAGAATACGCTAAAAGATTTTGATGAACGCCTGCGCGCCAGCATGCTCGGCCGCCCAGGGCTGGACGTCCCGTTCCCCGACATCCAGGAGCGCTTTGCGCCTTACATGCCCTGGCTGGAGCAGCCGGAAGTGCTGTTGCTGCGTTTCGAGGATTTCATCACCCAGCCGCGCGAGACGCTTGGCCAGGTCTTCGACCATGCCTGCGAGCGCGGCTTCGTCAGCGACCTGCCGCGCGCGCGTGCCATCGAAATCTTGCACTCTCGCATCCAGCCCGAGAACTCACCCACCTTCCGTTCCGGCAAGGTTGGCGGCTGGAAGGGGCATTTCACGGACGCACATAAAGCGCTCTTCAAAGAAGTCAGCGGAGACTTGCTGGTGCGGCTAGGCTACGAAGATAATGCGGATTGGTAAGCTGGATCTATCATCTTAGGAGAACCCTATGGAAATCGAAGTCAGAATTGAGGATTGGGCTCACCTCCAACAAGAACTCTTCCTCGAAACGCCCAGCGACTATCTGCGGCGCTTTCGTTCCCCCTACGCCTTCCGCGGCCTGACCGATGCCGCCTTCCCGCTCTCGACCAGCCTGATGCGCCTCAACAACTGCTGGAGTGTCGACCAAAACCTGGAAGACATCGAAGAGAAGCTGCTGGCCTCCTTCCGCATGTATGCCTACCGGCTGAAAGAGTCCGAACTTTCGTATTGGTATTGGCTTTCGCTGGCCCAGCACCACGGCCTGCCTACCCGTTTGCTGGACTGGACCTGGTCGCCGTATGTGGCGCTGCATTTCGCTACCGCTAACCTGGGCCTGTCCGGCGATGATAAGGACGCCGTGATCTGGTGCGTGAACGTAGAAACCGCCCACAAATACCTGCCAGACAAACCCAAGAAGATTCTCACCGAGATCGTCAAGATGGCCTTTGTGGCCGACGTGATGAACGATGTTGCCAAAGACCTGGAAGAACTTAGCGCCCTCTCCGAGGAAGCGTTCGTGGTCTTCTTCGAACCGCCCTCCATCGACGACCGCATCGTCAACCAGTTCGCCCTGTTCTCGATCATGTCCACTCCCCGGGATCAGATGGATGATTGGTTGGCGGAAAAAGTAGAATTGTGCGAGGACGATGCCTTCCCGCTCTACCGCAAGATCGTCATCCCCCACGCCCTCAAATGGGAAATCCGTGACAAACTTGATAACGCCAACATCACCGAGCGGATGCTGTTCCCCGGCCTGGAAGGGCTTTCGGCCTGGTTGAAGCGGCACTATAGCTGTGGCCCGCTGATGGGGCAACTCGAAAAGCCAACTGGGCCCAAATGATCGCTCGTGTTATGTCTGATAAAGCGCCGCGCTGTTCCATCGTGATCCGCGCCTACAACGAAGAGAAACACATCGGCCGCCTGTTGAGCGGCATTATGCAGCAAACCGAAACCGACCGCGAGATCATCCTGGTCGACTCCGGTTCCACCGATGCCACCGTATCTATCGCTTCCCAATACCCGGTGCGCGTGGTCTCGATCCGCCCGGAAGAATTCACCTTCGGGCGTTCGCTCAACATCGGCATTGAAGCCGCACGCGGTGAACTTATTGTCATCGCCAGCGCCCACGTCTACCCCGTTTACCCCGATTGGCTGGAAAAGATACTGGTCCCCTTTGCCAACCCACAGGTTGCCCTGAGTTACGGCAAACAGCGCGGCGCGGCCGCAACCAAATATTCCGAGCACCAGTTCTTCCGCCAATGGTTCCCGGATGCCCCTAACCCCATCCAGTCGCATCCTTTCTGCAACAACGCCAACGCCGCCATCCGCCGCGAACTCTGGCAGCAGTATCCCTACGACGAAACTCTGACCGGCCTAGAAGACCTGGCCTGGGCCAAGTGGGCCATGCAACAAGGCCACCGCATTGCCTACGTACCCGAAGCCGAGATCA
>JBNKDB010000218.1:0-3525 GCA_050288045.1 Anaerolineales bacterium
TGGTGAAATCCGGCCAGGTCGAAGAGACCGTGATCGACGATAAGATTCGCCGCACACTGCGCACGCTCTTCCGCGCCGGCGCTTTCGACAGTCCAGAACTCAAGCCCGAAGGCTCGGATGACAAACCCGAAACCCGCAAACTGATCCGCAAGGTCGGCGGTGAGGCCATCGTGCTGCTCAAGAACAAAGGCGGCATCCTGCCGGTCAAACCCAAGCAGGTCAAGCAGATCGCCGTGATCGGCTATAACGCCCAATATACCCCCACCCGCGGTGGCGGCAGTTCGCGCGTCAACCCCTATTACGAAGTTTCAGCCCTGGATGCCATCAAGGCACGTGTGGGCGACAAGGCCAAAGTCAAATACGCCGTGGGCACCCGCGTCCATAAACTGACCCCGGTAATCAATAGCGAGTGGCTGCACACCAAAGATGGTGAGCAAACCGGTCTTACCCTGGAATACTTCAACAACCAAGACTTGTCCGGTGATCCGGCCGCCACAGTCGCCACAACCAACCTGCACCTGCGTTGGGCAGATAATGTACCCACAGGTGTGAACCGGGAAACGTTCTCGGCTCGCCTGAGTGGTACGTTGCAAGTTCCCGAAAGCGGTACCTACGAATTCAACCTTGCCAGTGCGGGCACCAGCCGCCTGTTCATCGACGGGAAAGAACTGATCGATAATTGGACGGATTATGTATTCGAGGAAGGCTACTCCAACCTCGACAAAAGCGCCAAGCTCGCCCAGATCGAACTAAAAGCAGGCAAGGCTTATCCGATCCAGATCGATTTTGCCAGCGCCGAAAATGCGATCTTCAAGGTTGTCCGGTTGGGCTGCATGGTACCCATCCCGAAAAACGCTATTGCAGAAGCCGTCAAACTCGCCAAGAAATCCGATATTGTGCTGTTGTTTGCCGGTCTCACCGAAGAATGGGACAGCGAAGGCTTCGACCGCCCCGACATGGAGCTCCCCGGCGAGCAGGCCAAGCTGATCAAGAAAGTCGCCAAAGCCAACCCCAACACGGTTGTCGTACTGAGCACCGGTTCTTCCGTGATCATGCCCTGGCTAAAACAAGTTCCGGCTGTATTGGAAACCTGGTATCTCGGCCAGGAAGCAGGCCATGCCATTGCCGACGTGATCTTCGGCGATGTCAACCCCTCCGGTAAACTCACCCAGACCTTCCCCAAGCGCCTGCAAGACAACCCCGCTTATCTCAACTACCCGGGTGAGAACGGCAAAGTCTATTATGGCGAGGGCATTTTCGTTGGCTACCGCTACTACGAGGCTAAAGATATTGAGCCGCTCTTCCCCTTCGGCCACGGCCTGTCCTATACCAAGTTCAAATTCAGCAACCTCACACTGGACAAGAGCCAATATAGCGGCGAAGACGAGATCCAGGTCAGCCTGGATGTGAAGAACACCGGCAAAGTTGCCGGGAAGGAAGTCGTGCAGGTATACGTATGCGATGTCAAATCCAAACTGGTTCGCCCGGAGAAAGAACTCAAGGGCTTTGCCAAAGTCGCCCTCGATCCCGGCGAGACCAAAACCGTGACTATTACCCTGGACAAAGCCGCGCTCTCCTATTACGACGATGCCAGCAAGCAGTGGATCGCCGAACCCGGTAAATTCAAGGTACTGGTTGGCAGCTCCTCCCAGGACATCCACCTCAAAGCTGAATTCAAGTATCTAGGCGATTCCTAGTAGCCGCCCGACTATCTTCAAATAATATTGAGCCAGCCTTCGGGTTGGCTCTTTTCTTAACCCAACCCAAACGGCTATCTTGTATAATGAAATCAAGCTGATTGAATCACGCACGAAAGGAAAGCCCCATGCACGAGGCGCTGCTTTACGAAAAATTAGAAGACCAACGCGTGCGCTGCAACCTATGCGCCCATCGCTGCATTATCGGGGAGGATAAATTCGGGGTGTGCAAGGTGCGTCAGAATGAGGGCGGCGAACTATTTACGTTGGTCTACGGACGTGCCATCTCCCAGCACGTCGACCCGGTCGAGAAGAAGCCGCTCTACCATTTCTATCCCGGTTCGACCGCATTCTCCGTTGCTACTCCCGGCTGCAATTTCCAATGCGATTGGTGCCAGAATGCTGATATCGCCCAGATGCCGCGCGAACGCGGCTATATCCTCGGTGATACCGTCTCCCCCGAAACCATCGTCGCCAACGCCAAACGCTCCGGCAGCCGCAGCATTGCCTACACCTACACCGAACCAACCATCTTCTACGAATACGCCTACGATTGTTCCCGCCTGGCGAACGAGGAAAATATCGCCAACATCTACGTTACCAACGGTTACATGACCCCCGAGATGTTGGAGCATTACCAACCTTACCTGGACGCCGCCAACATCGACCTGAAAGCCTTCCGTAAGCAAACCTACCAACGCTACATCGGCGCGACCTTACAGCCCGTGCTGGACAGCCTCATCAAGATGAAAGAATTGGGCATCTGGGTTGAAGTCACCACGCTGGTCGTCCCCGGCGTCAACGATGACCCCGAAGAATTGCGCGATATCGCCAAATTCATCGCCACCGAATTGGACCCCGCTACACCCTGGCATCTCAGCCGCTTTTACCCAACCTACAAGATGCGCGAAAACACACCCACAGCGATACCCGCTTTACGCGCCGCCAAAGAGATCGGGCTGGAAGCCGGTTTGAAATTCGTCTATCTGGGCAACACTACTGAGGATTCGAACACCTATTGCCCACAGTGCAACGAATTGCTCATCCAGCGCACCGGATATCACACCACCCCGCGCGGACTGGAAGCTGGAAATTGCCGTGCTTGTGGCACAGAAATTGAAGGCGTGTGGGCATCAAGTTAAAGATACTTCTCAAGCCAAATCCGTCGGGGCGTACTACGTACGCCCAGGACGCATGCAATGCGCCCCTACAAATACTGTATGCTTTCAAATTGCGTTACTATAGTTCTACGACTTCCCCACCGGGTTCGACTTCCTCGAAGATTTGACTCTGGAATTTATAGATATGGACTCGTTCGATGTCTTTCCAGGCGTTGAGCGGCAGTCCGGCCTTGTAACAGGTATGTTCCAAAAAGGTAAGCACGTCCCAGTCCCGCTCAGAAGCGACCTGCGGCAGCAATAACCCCGAACCAAAATCTGCCCGGATGTACAGGCCGTCTTCCCCAATGATAATATTTTCCAAATAATCTTGCGGTTCAGTAACTCCAATCAAAGTTGGCGGCGTAAGCACGCTCACTTCAACATTGATCTTCACCAACTCTTCGGGTTTTACCGGCAAGAAACGCGGGTCGCGCTGGGTTACATCACGCGCCGCGCTCACCAGAGCAGCATACAGCGGCAAAACCGGCTGGGGATAGCCAATACAGCCTCGCAACTGGCCTTCCTTGAACAAGGTCACAAAACAGCCGCGCGGTTCGGCATATGCGGCTTCCAGGTTTTCATCCTCAACCAATTCCACGCCCTTCACCTGCGCTTCGACCACGCGTTTCGCCACCCCTATTAACGCAATCCCTTGATCTAGCGTAAGC
>JBNKDB010000219.1:0-4707 GCA_050288045.1 Anaerolineales bacterium
CATACAATTTCTCCTTTTAGGTTAGTTCAATCGTTCAAACTCGATTTCCTTTCGAATGGTGCAGTATTAGCATAAAGGCAATCATCACTTTCTCCCATATATCCTCCTCATAGTTAGGATATACACCTGGATATAAATCCATTCAATCTGTATCATCCAGGAATAATTATTCCCCTTTCCACGCTCCCTCAACGACAGATGTATCCTGAAATATATCGCAGAATACTCACTGATACATACTCACTAGAACGAAGTTAAGTTTTAATGACAATGTAATCGATTTAGCAATTAGGAAAGGAATCCCTTACTTTATGAATGATTTGTCCAACCTCCAAATCAAAGCATTATTGGAAAAACGCACCTCCCATTGTATTTCACTCTATCTGCCTACTTACCGAGCCGGTAAAGAAACCGAGCAAAACTCAATTCGGTTCAAGAATTTACTTGCCGAAGCAGAAAAGACCTTGGCACAAACCGGTTGCTCTACAGCGGAAATCGACCAGTTACTTTCTCCCGGCCAACAGCTTTTGGAAGATCATGCTTTCTGGCAACAACAAGCCGATGGCCTGGCGGTTTTCCTTGCAGATCAAGAAATTTATATTTTCAAGCTACCAAGGAAATTCAAAACGCTGTGCTTCGTAAGCGATCGCTTCCACATCAAGCCGCTTTTACCGCTGCTCAGCAAAACCGGTAAATTCTTCGTGTTGGCGCTAAGCCTGGATGCCGTAAGATTATTCGAAGCATCGCTGGGCGGGATACGTGAACTGGAGGTTGAGGATCTACCCCAGGGTATGGAAGAAGCCCTCTCGCACGATGACCCAGAGAGACAACTCCAACACCAGACCTTGAGCCGCACAGGTGATGGCACCCCTGCCATATTCCATGGTCACGGCGACAATTACGATAACAAACAAACCATCCGACGATACTTCCAATCCATTGACAAGCATCTGCAAACCGTGCTTCACGATCAACAGGCGCCAATGATTATCGCTTGCGTTGACTACCTTTTACCAATCTACGCTGAAGCCAATACCTACAACCACTTGGTCACAACTGGAATTAGCGGGAATCCTGACGATCTCAGCTCGACCGAATTACATACCCAGGCCTGGGAAATCGTCGAACCAATCTTCGAACAGCAGCAAAAAGAAGCGATTGCCCATTACCAGGATGTATCGAAAACAGAACTGGGCACAACAGATATTCGCACGATTGTCTCCGCAGCTTACTTCAAGAGATTGAAAACTTTATTTGTAGCCACCGACGAACAAAAATGGGGGCGCTTCGATCCAGAGACGAATTCGCTTGAAATCGAAACAGAAGCGGGCATCGAGAATGATGAACTGCTAGACTTCGCAGCCGCACATACATTACTGAACAGCGGCAAAGTCTTTGCGTTGGAATCCGACCAAGTTCCGGGCGATACCGGCGCCGCCGCTATTCTGCGTTATTAATATTCCACACAGGGGAACGAGACTATTTTGGGTTGATATTCCCGATCTTCATTAGTTCGAACCAAAAAGAACAAAGTCCCGCGGGCTGGTCTGGGTCGTTTGCCGAAAGACCTTTGAAAAATAAGAGAGGCTGCTATACCCCAGCATTTCGGCAATCTCCGAAACCGAGTGATCGGTGTTAGCAATCAGATTTTTGGCTTCTTCCATTTTTCGGTCGCGGATGAATTTGGTCATATTCTCGCCCACTTCTTTTTTGAACAGCCGAGACAGATAGGTGGGGTGTAGTTTGATCTCTTTGGCAATCACGGCCAGTGAGCAAGGTTCGTAGAGGCGCGCGTCAATCAGACGGATTGCGCGTTGAACAGGGCGAGAATAGGTTTTCTCACGACCTTCCTGAATCAGGGCGCGATAATCAGTGAGGATATTGGTAACCAACGTATAGACCTCACTGACTTCATCCTGATCTTCAATGATGTTGATATAGGTGTCACTAAGCGCATAGCAGCGCCGATCATCCGCCCCGTTATCTGCCGCAAAACGACAAATCACCGCCACCAGACAAATGCTCATGTTCTTTGCGGAACGTAAAGGCTGTTGGGTGAGGAAAAACTGGTCGGCAGAAAACTCGGTTAAAAGGGGGAAGTCACCACTGAGCAGAAAAGATTCCAGCAGCAATCGTTCATACTCCCTCGAGTAATGCTCATAACCAGCCACCAAGAGATTCTTCACTTCACGTTTGATTTGAGAGGTCAGCATGTTTCACCTTGAAAATTTACAAATAACTTTAAGAATATACAAATATGATACCAAAAAAATGCTAGACTTCAAAAAGAAAGCATCCTCTACAGTCATGGAGATGAAACATGGACAAAATCGATCTTGGTGGAAACTGGCAATTCAACGAGGTAGGCAATGCCGAGCAATGGCAAGGTCATCTTCCCGGCTCGAATTATCTGGACTTGATGGAAGCTGGCGTCATCGAAGACCCATTCTGGGGACAAAACGAAGAAATTGCCAAGCACATCGGTGAGAAGGATTACGTTTATTCACGCTCGTTTTCCGTCGATCCGGCATTTTTAGCACACGATGAGATCAGTTTGGTCGTCTCGGGCCTGGACACGATCGCCACCATCCAGATCAACGCGGTGGAAATTGGACGCTTTGAAAATGCCCATCGCCTATTCCGTATCCCCATCAAGCAATTCCTGGAAGCTGGTAAAAATGAGATTTCCATTCTATTTTCCAGCCCGCAGGTTTATATCGCGGCCAAAGACAAAGAAAATCCAATGTTCGGCATGGGGGGGATGGCGGCCCATGCCACACACATCCGCAAACCAGAATGCCATTTCGGTTGGGATTGGGGCCCGGTACTGCCGCCTTCGGGCATTCACGGCAGCATCGCTCTGGAAGCTTATTCCACGGCGCGTATCTCGGATCTGCGTATCGAACAGGAACACACCAACGGTGAAGTCACCCTCCACCTCTCTGAAAGCCTGGAACGCTTCGGTGATTCTTCTAACCCTCTATGGGTGCGTGTTTCCCTGCAATCCCCCACTGATCAGGTGGAAGAATTTACCTGGAAAGTAGATGCTGAAACAGCCTCACAAGACATCCCTGTGCAGAATCCACAGCTTTGGTGGTGCAATGGCTTAGGCGAGCAGCCGCTCTACGAACTTGTAGTGGAAATTCTGGAAGACGAGAACGCTGTCGCTCCGCTGGATCGCTGGGAGCGGAAAATCGGGCTGCGCACCATCCGCCTGGATACTACCCCCGATCGTTGGGGGAAGAATTTTTGCTTCTATGTCAACGAAGTACCTGTTTTCGCCAAAGGTGGCAATTGGGTGCCCTCGGACAGTTTTGTCACGCGGACGACACGTGCCGACCTGGATTTCTATATTCGAAGCGCTCGGGACGCCAATATGAATATGCTGCGGGTTTGGGGTGGCGGGTATTACGAATCAGAGACTTTTTACGATCTCTGCGACCAATACGGCATCCTGGTCTGGCAAGATTGTTCGTTTGCGTGTATGGAATACCCCCTCAATGACCAGGAATTTCTGCAAAATGTCAGAGCCGAGATCACCGACCAGGTGCGCAGGCTGCGGCACCGGGCCAGCCTGGCGCTCTGGTGTGGCAACAATGAAATCAAGATAATCACCGCGATGTTCAAAAAAGAAAAACGCCCCATTCACGACCAGTTCTTTTTTGATACCCTGCGTGAATGGATCAAGGCAGATGATCGCATCACCCCTTATTGGCCCAGCTCCCCCGCTTCCAACGCGGTGACCACCAAGGCGAACTCCCTGGAAGAAGGTGATACGCACCTCTGGCAGGTCTGGCATGGTATGCAGCCCCTCGAGTCTTTCCGCAATTACCCCACCCGCTTTTGCTCGGAGTTTGGGGTGGAATCGCTGCCCAGCATGTTGGCTATCCGCAGTTTCACCGACCTCGAAAAACCTGGTTTGTTCGACCCGGTCATCCAGGCTCACCAGAAATCTGCGGGTGGTAATGAAAAGATGTTGTATTACATCCTTTCCAAGTACCGGCATCCCGACAGCCTGGAAGATTTCATCTACTTATCTCAACTGATCCAATCCGAGACTGTACGGATGGCGACGGAGTTCTGGCGCAGGAATTCCGAGCGCAGCCACGGCGCGATCTACTGGCAATACAACGATTGCTGGCCGGTGGCATCCTGGGCCGGGATCGATTACTTGAAGCAGTATAAAGCCCTTCAATATCGAGCCAAACATTTCAACGCCATGGTTTGCGTTTCGGCTGAAATGCATGCTAACCGGGCGGAGGTGTATGGGATCAATGACCTCAAAGAACCCTTCGAGGGTACGTTGTGCTGGCGCTTGGTCGATTTCAGCGGAAATGAAATTGCGAAACAGGAATCGGACATCCAGATCGAAAAGAATAAGAGCCAAAAACTGGTTTCAATCCTTTTCAAAGATGTTCTCGGAGATACCAAAAAATCCGATGCGGCCTTGATCCTTGAAATAAGAGATGAACAAGGAAAGATCGTCTCCCACCAGCATAACCTGTTGGTCGCGGATAAGCAAGCAGCCCTGCAAAAGCCGACTTTCACGACCAGTATCACCCAACAAGGCAGCCTGGGAACGCTTTCAATCACACCTAACCGCTATAGCCGCTATACCTGGCTGCAACTGGAAGGAGTGACCACACCGCTCTCGGATAATTTCTTTGACTTGGAAGCTGGTCAAACGGCGGAAATCACATTTGCTAT
>JBNKDB010000220.1:0-2888 GCA_050288045.1 Anaerolineales bacterium
GGAGGGGGCGAACACGTTGAGCGTATAAACCACGATTGGGATTACCAGCACGAGTGATAACCCGCCGATCAGCACCGACTGCTTGAATTCTTTTTTCTCCAAATAAATGATTAGCATGTAAGCGGCGGTCAGCACGGCAGCACTCAGCAAGTAGGTGGGGTGTATGCTAGCGGTCAGCGGCAGCAAGATCGTCGCCAGCCAGGTGCGCCCGCGCAGGAACAAGCAGATCGAAAGCAGCAGGAACACGCCGAACGAACTGGGCTGCAAGACATCCCCCAGCAGGCGCTGCCCGGCCACCCCGGCTTCCAGCAGGTAGGCATAATCCTGACCCAGCAATCTGCCCGCCAGGAAACGCACCAGCGCCGAATGCGCCACCACCAACAGCGCCAGGTAGAGGGTTCGCCGGTTGCGGTCGGCATCCCATTTAAAAACCGCTTCCACGATCCCGGCAATGCTGAACAAATATACGCCCATCAACAAGGCATAATAAAAGTAGAAGACTACATCGGTCTGGAAAATGCGGTAGCTCCACTCCACCAGCAGGCTGAAGAGCGGTGTCGAGTCGAGCGTGTTGGCCAGCCAGTCGGTGTGCAAATAGCCCAATCCGGCATTCGTTAGCCCGCGCAAGAAATATTGGTTCTGGTTGGAGGTATACAGGGGAGCCTGAGCGTAAGCCACTGCGAAATTCAGTGACCAGGCCAAGAAAACGGCCGCGCCGCGCAAGACGGCCTTTGGGTTGAAATTGTGCTGGGTCATGGCTGCGCGCTTATTCGACAACCTTGATGGTCTCGCCGCGCTTGACCTGGAAAGTATCGAAGTCACGCGCCACGACCGTATTGGGGAATATCGTGCGCGCTTCATCGACCACGTCGCGTTCGCGGTAACGGCGAGAGAGGTGGGTAAGGATCAGTTGTCCGATCCCGGCATCGCGCGCCAGTTCGGCCGCCTGCAGGGCGGTCAGGTGGGCAAAATCTTCGGCCATCTCGCGTTCGCTTTGCAGGTAGGTAGCCTCACAGATCAGCAGGTCCAGGTCGTGGAATTTTTCCACCAACCCTGCAGTTGACCCTAAATCGCCGGTGTGCGCCAGACGCGTGCCGGGACGTTCTTCCCCCAGCACTTCGGTTGGCTCGATCACGCGCCCATCTTCCAGGGTGATCGCCTGTCCATTGACCAGATCGCGGCGCTGCGGGCCATGCGGTACCCCCAACGCCTCGGCTTTTTCGGCCAGGAAGGGACGGCGCGCTTTCTCAGTGAACAGATACCCGTAACAATCCGGGCCGCGGTGATCAACCGGAAAAGCCTCCACGCGGAAATCCTCTTCTTCGATGATCGTACCCGCCTCGACGGGGATCAGCTTAACATCCATCCCGGCCTGGCTGCCGCGCGGGATCACCCGCACGCCATACAGCAGTTGCTTGACACGCTCCAAGGCCCACTTGCCGCCGTAGATCTCGATCGCTTCCATCGTCTCCCAACGCGAGAATGTGGAGAACAACCCCGCCAGCCCCAGGATATGATCCAGGTGGCCGTGGGTGATCAGGATACGGTTGAGGCGCTTGAAACCGATCCCCGAGCGCAGGATCTGGCGCTGGGTGCCTTCCCCACAGTCGATCAGGAAGCGATGCTCGTTATGCTTGATGACCTGGGCAGAAAGCCCGCGATGCACAGATGGCGCCGAGGCGGATGTGCCTAAGAATACAACTTCGAACAAGAGTTTTCCTCACAAATAACGGGTATTTATCGCGTGTTCAGGATGGTATTTTACCGCAAGAACGCCCGCGAAGAGGAAAGCTGGTAAGAAGCGTTAAGCTTTCAGTGGTTAGCTGTCAGCGCTCAGTGTGAACGGTGAATCGCGGTCCGGGACAACCTCAACCGTACGTGATGGGCAATATGAGAAGAAAGGGTATCAGAATCGAGCTAATTACTCTGTAGTACTTTCTCCAGAAGATCACTAACACCAAGCTCGGCTGCCCATGTTCGTAGATACGCATAGTCCAGACGATTAGCTTGAATCTTGATGACACCAATCACATCACGCCACTGCCGCTCCGAAACATCTCCGCCCAACCGATACCATTCCAATTTCGCCAGGATGATATCTTCAGCCGTGCAAACCATAGCCTGGGTTTGTAGCTCTTGTGAAAGTTGCTGAGGTTGAGCACGCGAGAGTTGCGTCTGATCGAAAGGGCGGCCGTGAGGAATAAAGATATCAACTTTAAACATCGATTCCCGGTGAATGATGTTGAAACTGCCATTTTGCCTGACTTCCCTGCGAATCATTTGGTCATCAAGATAGAATTCTTCTTGAAGTGCCAGCATAAATGCATCAATATGCTCTTCTTTGATCTCAGCAAGAATATCTGAATCCTGAGTAGTGCGAACTACACCATGTATCGCACTAGCAAAGGAACCACCTAAAATATACGCGATACCAAGTTGCTCAAGGGCAGCTGTCACCTTGAGGGTAACGGCAATCGGTTCAGGTACCATTTTCCATTTCCCCATAGATTTTAGTAGCAAGCTCTTCTCCTAACAACAGCCCGGCGAGGCGGCGGCGCAGTTCGGCCTGATCCGCTTCAGGATAACGTTGACGCAGACCGCTAAGTGCTAACATCCGCCCGGATTCATTCAATTGAGCAAGCATCGCCAATTTCTTCCAGGCTGGAGCACCCCGCAGTAGTTCAAGTTGCAACGTTTCCATTTCAGGATGTGTATCAGAGAAAAGCGTGTTCATGATTTTAGTATAGCATAGTTAGCGTTCCATATAGATGTACAAAGGAAACAGTTAGCTTTTAGTAGTTAGCAATCAGCGATCAGTATGAGCCGAAAAGCGTAAGCCGAATTTCGTGAATCGAGACACGAGAATCGTGGTAAAAATTGGAACTTGA
>JBNKDB010000221.1:0-4930 GCA_050288045.1 Anaerolineales bacterium
GGCCGCTCCCAGCATGATGCTCTGCGCCGCAATACCGGGGTCGATGCCCATATGTTGGGCTTCTTTGATCTCGGTATCGCCCAGGATGATGATGTACGCTGAAGGGCGCTCGCCTTCTTTGGGGCCATGCCAGTAGGCCAGGTATCCGGCCCAACCCAGATGTGGAAACACCCGTGCGTTCTGCTCCGGAGTGTTGGTGAGTAAATATTTGAGCGGCTGCATGTTGGCCCCCGATGCCGATAGGCGTGCCAGATCGACCAGCTCGCGCAGGGTTTCGATATCGATGGCGTGGTCTTCCTCGAAGCGACGGTAGCTGCGGTTCTTGCGGATCAGGTCTTTGAGCATCATGGGGCCTCCTCGATGAAGGGAAATGCAGTTTGTGTTAGCAGGGTGATTGGCATACAATTAGAAATTTTGTCACGACTTCTAACATTGTACTATTGTTGCGCGGAAATCAGAAGCCGCTGCCTTTGTAACGAAGTGTGAATTTCACTTAATAACGGTGGTGAATCCTTTACCGTTCTCTCATTGGACGATAATATCAATCCACTGGCTATTTCTCTCATCAGGATTATATAAGATGGTCTTGTCACTACTAAGGGCAATTGCGATAGGCTTTGAAGGTATCTTATCTCCGACAAAGACCGTATAGGTCTGGGGATCAAGATTAAAAACCAGCGAGCTGCCAGCTGGTATTTGGGTTGCTGGGATACCGGCTTCTTTGATGGAAATGTACACATCGAATTTCATATTGTTGACGATCACCAACTTGTATTTGGTTTCCGGTGTAGCCGGGGCGGCGATTTCTTCCAATGTGTCGATGTCGAAATTGATCAGCAGGTGGTCGATGGATACCCAGACATCCTGGTAATCGGTGAGCGCGACAGCAATCCACTGTCCATCTTCACTGCGCCCGACATAATCGAGTTCTTGTCCTTGGCTAAGTGTGGTGACCACGACATATGGATCACCGCCAGGACCGGAATAGGCTGGCGTTTCACCGGAGGCGGAGACGACGACCTTGGGCTCCGGGGTGGGGGCGTCAGTTGGCGTTGCTGAAGGCACTGGTGTATCGGTCAGGACAGTTGTGGGTGTATAGGTTGATGTTGCCGAAGGCACGGGCGTGGCGGTAGGCAGGGCTGCTTGCGTTTGAGTGATGGCGGCCAATTGAGTGGCGGCCAGGTCTTCGGCCGATGGCCCGCAGGCGGAAAGCAGCAGACAGATCAGGCTGAAAAATAGCAGGTCTTTAATAGAACTATTTAGGTGGAGGGCTAAATTATTCATCGAACGACAGCCTCATCTATTTTGGTTTGATGCTCTTCATCATACACAATTATTTTGTGTTGAAAAGTGACCGTTCTATCCTTGTCTAGGGTAATGTAGAGTAACTCGTTTACTTGGGATCGACCGTAATAGAACGCATATGTATCGGGAGTGAGATAGAAGACCAGCGAGCTACCACTTTCTATTTGGGTAACGGGAATATTTGCTTCGGGGATCGAAATAAGGTGCGGATGGGCTAAATTGTTGACGACGATTAACCTGAATTTGGTCTCCGGTGTAGGCGGAGCGGCAATTACTTCCAAGGTGTCGATGTCAAAATTGATCAGCAAGTGTTCGACGGATACCCAGACATCCTGGTAATCGGTAAGCGCGATGGCAATCCACTGCCCATCTTCACTACGCCCAACGTACTCCAGTTCCTGCCCCTGAGTCAAGGTAGTGACCTCAACGTAGGCCTCATTATTAGGGCCAGAATAGGCCGGCGTTTCACCGGAGGCGGAAATGATGACCTTAGGTTCTGGGGTTGGCGTATCGGTGGATGTTGCCGTAGGGATAAGGGTTTCAGTGGGTGTGATCGTAGGAATATCTGTAAGCGTTGCCGAAGGCGCGGGAGTGACAGTGGGCAAGGCAGCCTGCGTTTGAGTGAGTGCGACCAGTTGGGTGACGGCCAGGTCTTCGGCCGAAGGCCCGCAGGCGGAAAGGGTGGACAGCAGCAGACCGAAGAGCAGGATTAGATGTAAGGACTTGCTTTGTAAGGATTTCATCTTCTTTTCCCTCATTCGTTATTGGACGCTGATATTTACTTGTGTGCCTGTAGAAGGCGTCAGGATAACGGTTCTATCGCTGGTCAGGGAGACAAATGCGCTGTATCCACCAGGCGCCCGATTGCGGCTGATGAAGACCGAATAATCTTGAACCGGCAAATTGAATACCAGCGATTGATTCTTGCCGATTTCTGTATAGGAAACACCGCCTTCGGGGATGCTGACATAAAATGCTTCGGCGGTGTTGTTTACGATGATCAAGCGGTTGGCCCGGACTGGCGTCGGGGGCGAATCCAGGGTTTCAAGTTGGTAGACGTTGAAGTTCATCTCCAGGTCTTCAATGGATACCCAGGCACGATCTGAGTTTGGCAGTGTGAAGGCGAGCCATTCTGCATCTTCACTGCGCCCAATGAAATACAATTCTTCGCCCGGCTCCAACTCGGCAACCTTGTAATAGACTTTGCCCGGCCCGGAGTAAGCGATCACGATTTCCTCACCCGCCAGCGCAGCAATTGGTTCGGGCGTGAGTGTGGCTGTTGGCGGGGGCGGCGTGGAAGTTGCCGTAGTAGTTGGAGTGATCGTGGCTGTCGGTGTAAAGGTTGCCGTGGGCGTGGCGGTGACAGTGGAGGTAGGGGTATAGGCTGCGATTTTGGCTGCGATGGTTTCCACGGCCATCGTAGCAGCGAGGTCTTCATTCGCAGGGCCACAGGAAGCCAGCAGTAGACAGATTAAGCAAAAAAGCAGGGAAAGGCGTTTCATCATCTCCTCCATAAAATCCCAGTTAGACTCAGCGTAGGGCGGTTGGATTGTATAAATATTATACTCACAGATTTGAAAGCTGTCCCCAGTAAATTATTAATGTAAAATTCAATTATGTCGAAATATTCGAAAGCGTATTGGATCAATTTGCTGACCTTGTTTTTCAAGGTTGGTTTCTTTGTGTTGTTGGCTGTAGCTGCGCTGTTTCTGGCCTTACAAATCAGATGGGAAGACTTTCGTAGCTTTTACAGTGCCGCCCTGCTCGTGCGCCGGGGTGGCAACCCCTATGATTACGGTCAACTGGCTCCTGTATTAGAAGAAGTGACCGGAGCGCAGAGTAATAGCGCCTACTACAATCCACCCTGGTTTGCACTGTTGTTTGTTCCGCTCACTTTGCTGCCATATATGGTTGCTAAAGTGATCTGGTATCTGGTCAACGCGCTGCTCTTCGGAGTGAGCCTGGAACTGCTGCGTAAGGCTATCGACTTGAAGATTGCCCCCGTAAAAAGGTGGGGACTGTACTTTGTCTCCATCCTGGCGTTTGGCTTCTACTGCCTACAAAGTGGTCAGGCAGGGATCTTTGTCTTATTTGGTTTAGCGTTGGTCCTATCTGCCAGCCAGAAGGAGCGATATTCGCTTGCTGGACTGGGGCTGGTCATGATGGTCACCAAGCCGCAAATGACGTTTTTTGTGCTGCTGGTGTTGGCCGTGTGGCTGCTTTTCCATCAACCGCGCACGATTCTCTGGGCCGCGGGATGGGGAGTAGGTCTGCTAACCATTTCTTCAATCTTGATGCCTGCCTGGTGGCATTTCGACAAGGCCAGTTTCGGTAAAGGCATTCAGGTCATGCAAGGGGCGGGGGCTGGCGGCAGTTTACGGGTACATTCGACGGCCTTCGACTTTGCAGAGTACGTGCTGGGCGTGCCCGAACAATTTACTTTTCTGTTCTGGGGGGTGATGGCCTTGCTGGGGGGCTGGTTGGTTTATATTATCTATCGTCACTATCGGAAGTTCATTCCGCTGACTGCGGTTAGCGTGCTGTACACCTTTGTGATCACACCTTATACGCTGCAATATGACTACGTGCTCCTGGTCGTCCCCGTCTTTTGGATGGTGCAGCAATTGCCGCACGTAAAGGTGAAATTTCGCTATAGCGTGATTGGGCTGTTGTTGTTCGCTTTCAGCGTATATTTCTGGCAAACCTGGTCGTATGAATGCTACTGGCAGGTGATTGCGGTAATGCTGGCGTTTGGATTGTTGGTCGTTGGGTTGCGGCAAGCGCCTCAAACAGAAGTTGTAACCGGTTGAATGATCGTCGATTTTCCCCAAGAGTGGGTAGCTAAATACTAATCCCCCAACGCCACGGCCATCGCCACGGCGTGTTCCTGCGTGTGGCTGATGCTGAGCGACCAGGTGTGCAGACCAAGGCTATCGGATAGTTCTTTGGCTTTTCCATGCAGGTGCAGTACCGGCTCTTTGGCCGGACCATGCAGCACTTCGATCTCTTTCCAGGATATCTCCCCAATTCCGGTGCACAGTGCTTTGGCAACCGCTTCCTTGGCAGCAAAGCGCGCTGCCAGCGAGGGTAGGCGCTTTCCGGCTACGGCCAGTTCGCGTTGGGTATACACCCGCCGCAAGAAGCGCGCCCCGTGGCGCTCGATGGCACGCTCGAGACGAGGGACTTCGATCAGGTCAACACCAGTGCGCAGGCTGGGCATGAATTGGCTCCGTTAACTCGCTTCCCGGGGTGGCCCAGCCACGGCCGCGACCAGCTTGTCCGGTTTGAGGTATTTGGCGGCAGCTTCTAACACTTGCTCGCGGGTGACGGCGCTGACGATAGCGGGGTAACGCTGGAGATAATCCATGCCCAGTTGGTGGCGTTCGATATTAAGGATCGCCCCGGCAACCCCGGAATTGGATTCCAACGAAAGCGGCAGCCGCCCGATATAGCTCGATTGGCTGTTCTCCAATTCTTCGGCCGAAACCAATTCGCTGACGAAACGCTCGATCTCTTTGCGGATCAGGTCGATGGCTTTCTCTTCATTGCTCGGGTCGACACCTGCCGCAACCGTCCATGGGCCAGGGCCTAAACCACCGCCCATCCCACTGTAGGCATAATAGGC
>JBNKDB010000222.1:0-7051 GCA_050288045.1 Anaerolineales bacterium
ATCCTACTGGACGGCAAACGCCCGGCTTACCAGTTGCAGATGCTCTAAGGGGTCTGCACTTTGCCTTGTATGAGGATGATTTTCCTCATTTCTGATTCTAATATTCACTTTAATATTTCAAAGATGTAAAATTACTTTTGATAGGTATTTGCCCCTCACCCGCCAGCCAAGAGGCTGGCTGCCCTCTCCCAATGGGAGGGCCAAATCACCAAAGTCACAAATCAATTTCGCGGGTGAGGGAAAATGAGTTACCCACTTATTAATTGGAGATATGATTATGTGCGGAAGATTTACCCTAACTGCTGACCCTATCGATATCCAAGCAGCCTTTCCCTGGCTTGAAGTTCCAGCCGAAATGGCACCTACTTACAACGTGGCTCCATCTCAACCCATCGCCGTGGTTCCCAACACCGGCGAGAACAAACTCGATTTCTTTGTATGGGGATTGATCCCCTCCTGGGCAAAAGACCCCTCCATTGGTAACCGCATGATCAACGCCCGCGGTGAAACGCTGGCCGAAAAGCCATCCTTCCGCGCCGCCTACAAAAGAAGGCGCTGCCTGATCCTGGCGGATGGCTTCTATGAATGGCACAAACAATCCGGTGAGTCTGCCAAAACGCCGTTCTACATCACACTCGAATCCCAGGAACCCTTTGCCTTTGCCGGATTGTGGGAAACCTGGTACTCGCCCGATGGCTCTGAAGTCAAGTCGGCGACGATCATTACCACCGAACCCAACGAGAAGATCGCTCAACTGCATAACCGTATGCCCGTGATCCTACCACCGGACAGCTATGATCTCTGGCTCACCCCGGATGAGGTCTCCGCCGACAAGCTCGATCCACTGCTCAAACCTTACCCGGCTATGGAGATGGTCTTCCATCCCGTCTCACGCTTCGTCAACAGCCCGGCCAACAACACCCCGCAGTGCATCGCTCCGGTCGCCTAAGTTCAATCATTCCGTTCACACGCACCGCAGCCAAAACAATTGTGTGTAATTTCCGTTTTGCATCGTGCAACTTTGCATCCTGCTTGCACGCCACCTCCAACTACGCTACAATACAGCCATGCCCTGAAGGAGGCGCACAATGACGGAATTGCTTTACCAAACCGATAGTTATTTGCAATCATTCGACGCCGAAGTGATTGGCGTAGACGAAGAAAACCACGGTGTCGTATTGGACAAAACCGCCTTTTACCCTGGCGGGGGCGGCCAGCCTGCCGACGCCGGAACGCTTTCCAGCGGGGAAACGATCTATCCAGTTCGTGCTATAAAACGCATCAATGGAAAGCTTGTCCATCTGCTTGAGGGTACCGATGCTTTGCCAGCCATAGGCACAAGTGTACACGGCCAAATCGATTGGGAACGCCGCTACCAACTGATGCGCACCCACACTGCCATGCACATTCTCTGCGGAGTGGTTTTCCGGGATTATGGCGCGCAGGTCACCGGTGGCAATATGGACCCGCTCAAGGGCCGCATGGATTTCGAGTTCGAGTCGATGCAAAAAGAATTAGTGGAAGAAATTACCGAAGCCATCAACGTCGAAGTCGAAAAAGGGCACGCCGTCAAAGTCGCCATCCTGCCGCGCGAAGAAGCCTTCCAGATCCCCGACTTGATCCGCACTAAGATCAACCTGTTACCCGAAGGTATCAAAGAAGTGCGCACGATCGAGATCGTCGGGCTTGACCTGCAAGCTGACGGCGGCACCCACGTCAAGAACACCGCCGAGGTCGGCCGCATCCAGGTCACAGATTACAAAAGTAAAGGCAAGATCAATAAACGCATCTATGTCGAACTCCAAGAAGATTAGGAATATGAAACTCAATAAAAATTTACAGCTCAACTTACTTGCTATCCTGATGATCGCCGCGTTTACCTTCAGCGCCTGCGCAGGTAGCGGTGACACCGCCAGCCAAGCCAACAACGACCTGGGCGAACAGGTCTTTATGCAAAAATGCGCCACCTGTCACTCACTAGAAGCAGATCAAACCATCGTTGGCCCGGCGTTAACCCACATCGCCACCACCGCTGAAACCCGCTTACCCGACAAATCTGCCCAGGAATATATCGAAGCCATGCTCGTTGATCCCACTACGATTGACCTGGAAGGCTACCCCAACGTTATGCCGCAGAACATGAAAGGGCAGATCACTGCAGAGGAATACACCGCCCTGGTCGATTACCTGATGACTTTGAAATAGGCAATCTAGATGCAAAGATTGGAGGTTGTGTGCCTGTAACGAAATCTCGGAACCGGAATCTATCTTTTATCGGGCTCCTCCTCACGCTCTGCATGCTCGCTTGCAACCTCCCTGGCACCACGCCAGAACCGACCGGAACGCCTACCGGAACCATCAGCTTTGCCAACACCCCAGGTGCACCTACACAGACCACAGCCACTACCCCAACACGTTCGCCTACAGTCAACCCAGACTTGATCCCTTACGTGATCGCCTCCGATCACTCGGTCGTGATCTACGAGGTTGGCGAAACCCTACTCGACGAAGATAACCGCTATCACACCGCCATCGGCCGCACCAGTTCGGTTTCTGGTACGGTCTACGTCGACCTGGATAATCCCCAGAATTCCAGCATAGGCCCGCTGAGCATCAACATCAGCACTTTCAAATCCGATTCGGACCAGAGGGATGCCAGCCTCCGTAAGTATTGGCTCGAATCCGAGCAATACCCACTGGCGACCTTCGTCCCGACTGCACTGGCCGGGCTACCCAGCAGCTACCAGGAAGGCCGAGAGGTTAGCTTCACCGTTACCGGTGACCTTACCGTTCACGGGATTACACAGCAAATCACATTTGACGTAACAGTCAATGTCACCGATGAACAAATTTCTGGTCAAGCCATCGGCTACCTGCTAATGCCCGATTTCGACATCGTTCCACCCTCCATCGCCGGGGTCCTTCAGGCCGAAGAGCTTGTCACGGTCAAATTTGAGTTCGTTGCCGTCTCCGAAAAAGGCTAAGCCCACACTTGGCAAAAGTGCACCTTTGTGCTAAACTTCCTCTATCAAGCCACGCTATGCGTGGCTTGCTTTCCGCCTCTGACCATGTTCAGGGGCAATCCCGAGGAAAGGAGGACCAGACATGCGCCATTATGAGGTGACTTATATCGTCCATCCCGATTTGGACGAAACTGCTTTTGGCGAGATCAACGAACGTATCCAGGGTTGGATCGCCGAAGCCGGGGGCAACGTGGTCAAGGTTGACTTGTGGGGAAAGCGGAAGCTCGCTTACGAAATTCGCAAGCAAACCGAAGGTCAGTACGTACTGCTCGAAACCGAAATGTCCCCTGAATTTTGCGTTGAACTGGAACGAAACCTGCGTCTATTAGAGCCGGTCATGCGTTTCCTGATCATCGCGAAAGAAGACTAGTACCGTTGGTTTATCATTTGTGCACGGATTGTGAAAGGGAACCAAAATGAGCAGAGGGCTTAACAAAGTCATGATAATCGGTCACCTGGGCCGCGATCCGGAAATGCGTTACACCCCTTCCGGACGCCCAGTAACCACATTCAGCGTTGCTACCAGCCGCTCTTGGAAGTCCGCGGATGGAGAACAACACTCTGAAACCGAGTGGTTCAATGTGGTTGCCTGGGGCAGCCTGGCAGAGATCTGCAAGCAATATCTCAGCAAGGGCCGCCAGGTATACATCGAAGGTCGTTTGCAAACCCGCCGCTGGGAAGACGATGATGGCAACAAACGCACGACTACCGAAATCGTCGCCAAAGAGATGGTGATGTTGGGCGAACGCCGGCGAGACAAAGAGAAAGACACCGAAGAGGATTTGCCGGACAGCTTCAGCGATGAAGAAAACATCGAAGATGAGTTTCCTTTCTAGCCTGTAAACACGAAAAACCAGGTATCACGACTTATCCTGCCGAAATGACAATAAGGAGTTAGCTATGGCAGAAGAAAACAATCGCAGATCAGGCGGACGTGGCAGACGTTTTTACTCCCGGCCGCGTGTATGCCAATTTTGCACAGACAAAAATATCGTTATCGATTACAAAAACACCGATTTGATGAAAAATTACGTTACCGAAGACGGTAAGATTCGCCCCCGTCGCCAGACCGGCGCTTGCGCAAAGCATCAACGCAAAGTTGCCGTAGCCGTGAAACGCGCCCGGCATATCGCCTTGCTGCCGTTCACCGGCGATCAACTTCGATAACAACCTCAACAAACAATTTCTAGGGCATAGGAGCAAAATACCCTATGCCCTAGATTTTTGAAGGTCGAAAAGACATGGCAAAAGAAACCCCTAAGAAACAAGCACCAAACCGTAAAAAAATGGCCCGGGTCGAACGCGAGCGATTGCAGAACCGCATCATCACCATTGGCGCGATTGTACTCATTGCATCCGTTTTCCTGGTAATCATTGGTGGCGTGGTAACTGAAAATCTGATCAAACCCAACCAGGCGGTCGCCATCGTCAATGGCGAAGAGATTAGCACTACTGATTATCAAAAACGGGTACGCTACGAACGCGTAAACCTCATCAATAATTTCTATCAAAATTATCAGATGTTGGAAATGTTCGCGTCGAGCGCAGATCTTTTCAATCAGATCCAGTCCAATTTGCTTCAAATTGTTTCGCAGCTAGATAACAGCGGCGCTTTAGGACAAAATGTGATCGACAAGATGATCAATGGCATCTTGATCCGCGAAGAAGCACAACGTCGCGGCATCACAGTCAGTGATGAAGAGGTCGAAGCCAGGGTACAATCCTTGTTCGGCTACTACCAGGACGGTACTCCCACCCCCACAAGCACCCTGGTCGTGCCGCCTACCGCGACGTTATCGACCACACAATTAGCGCTGATCACCCTAACGCCGACCTGGACACCTTTCCCCACAGCCACCGATGCGCCTACCGCTACCCCAGATCCTGACCTGGAACCTACGGCAGCCCCCACCGAAGGCCCGGAACCTGCTCCAACTTTCACAGCAACACCTTACACCTTTGAAGCCTACGAGCAACAGGTCAATGATTATCTCACCTTCCTTGATGCAGATATGCAAACTGCGCTGACACTAGATGACTTCCGAAGAATTGCGAAAGAAGACCTCTACACGCAAAAGCTGTTGGAGGACGTCAAACAAAACGATGTCGACAAGGAAGAAGAACGCGTCTGGGCACGCCATATCCTGGTTGAAACCGAAGAAGAAGCCCAGGATGTGCTTGACCGGCTCGCCAGCGGCGAAGATTGGGCAACCATCGCAGCCGAAGTATCCCTGGACACCAGCAACAAAGACAGAGGCGGAGATCTGGGTTGGTTCAATCGCCAGACCATGGTGGATGCCTTTTCCGAAGCTGCTTTCAGCGGAGAAGTCGGTGAAACTGTTGGCCCGGTGAAAACTGATTTCGGCTATCACATTATCCAGGTCTTGGGGCATGAGGATCAACCTCTTTCCGCTTCCGAGATCAGCCAATTAGCCACGGTTACATTACAAACGCTTTTGGAAGAACTCCGCAACGATGGTGAAGTCGAAGTGAAAGATTATTTGCTCGACCGTACACCAAATGAACCCTCGATATCTGCTCAAGATGTCCTGGCTGTACAACAAGCTCAACCTGTGGCAATTCCCTCAACAGAAGGCACCACGCCGTAACACACAAAAAGGTACTACAAATACGAAACCGGAGGTCATCGCCTCCGGTTTTTCATTTCTATACTTGCGCGTTTACGCTCTGGGAATCACGATCCACAAGATGATGTAGGGCACCAATCCGGGCACACCACCGGGCAGGAAAGCGAGAAAGAATGCCAGGCGGAACCAGAACGGGCTGATTCCAAAGAACTCGCCCAATCCGCCACACACTCCTGCCAGCACACGATTGCTGCGCGAGCGGCGCAAAGCTCTACGTTCAGAAACAGTCATCGTAAAAATCTCCTTCTTCAATAATCCAGTATTTACTTTCTACCATACTATACGGGAAAAGGGTTATTTGGTTGCGTCAAAAACACTCCCCTGGCGGATCTAACAAAAAATTAATAAAGTAAGGAGCGGCCGATTGGTCGCTCCTGAAACACTCAAATATCCAATTGAAACCACATCGCAACTAACGTGATGAGTAGCGATCGTCGACCTCGTCGAATTTCAAACTGATCATACGGCTGGCGGTATCGCGCCCCATCGTGATGCCATAAATCACGTCCGCGGCCTGCACCGTATTACGATTATGCGTGATGATCACGAACTGCGTCTGATGACTCAATTCGACAAGAATATCACGGAAGCGCCCAACGTTGGCCTCGTCGAGCATAGCATCGACCTCGTCCATCACACAAAACGGCGTCGGGGAAGCCTTGAGCAGCGAGAATACCAAAGCTGCCGCAGTCAGGCTGCGTTCGCCACCAGAAAGTAGCGCCAGGCGCTGGGAACGTTTACCCGGTAAGCGAGCTTCAATATCAATTCCCGAATTGGATAGGTCTTCCTCGTCGGTTAGGATCAAGCGCGCTGCACCACCACCAAACAGGCGGGTAAAGATATCCTTGAATTCCCCGGCAACGATGTCAAAAGTCTTGCGGAATTCACGCTCCATCAAAGCATCCAACTCAGCGATCACCTGCAAGATATCTTCTTCAGCCTTACGCAGATCCTCGGACTGTGAGGTCAAGAAATCAACGCGCTCGCGAACTTCTTGGTACTCGCCCTGCGCCTCAGGGTTGATCGAACCCATCCGGCGTAGTTGGGCGCGCTGGCGCTTGAGCGTTTGTTCGATATCATCGGACAACTCATCGACCACTGGCAGGCGCTCCACCAAACCCGCAAATGGCAATGGTGTGGGGCCAGAAATCTGCTCGTCATATTCGAAAGCAACCAGGCCAAAATCATCCTCGATGCGCTGGCGCAGCCCCTCCAGGCTTTCCTGATGGCGAGCCAGCGCAATTTGCGTCTGGGTATGGTGGCGTTCGACCACGCTCAATTCCTGGCGCGCCTTGGCTTCGTCTTGCTCGACAACTTCCAGCTCTGCCTCAGCCTGGGCTAATTCCTTTTCGGCCGGTTCGATTAACTTGTGAATCTCGC
>JBNKDB010000223.1:0-7325 GCA_050288045.1 Anaerolineales bacterium
CCTGCCGGAAGGTGTGGAGATGGTGATGCCTGGGGACCGGGTGAACCTGGAAGTCGAATTGATCGTACCGGTGGCCATGGAACAGGGTCAGAACTTCGCTGTTCGCGAAGGCGGCCTCACCGTTGGCGCTGGCGTGATCACAAAAATAGTGGAATAAATCATGGCCGTAAAGCAGAAAATTCGCATTCGTTTGAAAGCATACGATCATCGTGTCCTCGACCAATCCGCCAAGCGGATTGTCGAAACCGCAGAGCGCACAGGCGCCCGCGTGGTTGGCCCCGTCCCTCTGCCAACCAAAATCGAACGTTTCACCGTGCGTCGCTCGACTTTTATCGATAAGGACTCACACGAACACTTCGAGATCAGAACGCATAATCGCCTCATCGACGTGCTTGACCCTGATTCCAAAACCATTGACATGCTCATGCGTTTGAATCTGCCGGCCGGCGTTGATATTGAAATCAAGATTTAGTTAGTAAGTTAACAATATGCTTTACCTGTAGCGTGCGACGCACGTTCGCACGCTACATTTTGGTGGCATAAGAGTTGATTTGTACGGATGGCGAGAAACGCCTTCGGCAAACTGACTTACTGTGTCGCCAGGGATGATGCAGTCAAGCCCTGACTGACAGTCCCATAATATTTTTGAAGAAATTAGGAGACAACAGAGATGTTTAAAGGGCTCATTGGTAAGAAAATCGGCATGACCCAGATTTTCGATGAAAATGGTGTCGCTATTCCCATTACGCTCATCGAAGCTGGGCCTTGCTATGTTACCCAGGTGCGTCGGCCTGAAAAGGAAAAATACATGGCCGTACAGTTGGGGTTTGGTGAATCCAAGCCCAAGCACCTGACCGGTGGACAGTTGGGGCACTTGAATGCAGCGGAATTACCTCCGTTGCGCCACCTGCGTGAATTCCGAGTTAAAGAATCTGAACTCAAGACTGGTGACAAACTGACTGCGGACGTCTTCGCGGTTGGCGAGTTCGTGGATGTGATCGGGACCAGCAAAGGTAAAGGTTTCGCTGGTGCAATGAAACGCCACAATTTCCGCGGCGGCCCCATCACCCACGGTCAGTCCGACCGGCAGCGTTCGGTTGGTTCGATTGGCGCTACGTCCACCCCCGGGCGCGTTTTCAAAGGTAAGAAAATGCCCGGCCGGATGGGGAACCAGCGCGTGACCGTACAGAACCTGATGGTCGCTCTCGTCGATGCCGAACGTAACCTGATCGGTATCCGCGGGGCCGTCCCCGGTTCCAAAGGCGGTCTGGTGATGATAAAGGAGGCGCGCAAATCATAGGTGAGATTTTCACCAATGAGACGCGAGGAGCATAGCTATGAAAGTTGATATCTACAACATGCAAGGTGAGAAGTTGAGCCGCAAGGCTGACTTGCCCGCTGCAATTTTCGAAGCCCCTGTAAACGCCGACTTGATGCATCAGGCTTTCGTCCGCCAGACGGCAAACGCCCGCCTGGGAACGCACAAGACCAAGACGCGTTCGGAAGTGCGTGGCGGTGGCCGCAAACCGTGGCGGCAAAAAGGCACCGGTCGTGCCCGCCAGGGTTCGATCCGCTCGGCCCAGTGGGTAGGTGGTGGTAAGATCCACACCCCCCGCCCGCGTGATTACGACAAGAAGATGCCGCGCAAAATGCGCCAGGGCGCACTGCGCTCAGCGCTCTCTGTGAAAGCTGCTGGGGCAGACATCGTTGTTGTCGATGAATTGAAATTGGAAGAAGCCAAGACCAAGCTGATGGCAGAAGCACTCGGCAAACTGGCCGGTGACGCCAGCGTGTTGGTAGTTATTCCCGGTAAGGACGATGAAAATTACGAGACCGTAATGCGCTCGTCCCGCAACCTGGCGAATGCCAAGCCGCTGTTGGCTCAATACCTCAATATCCGTGACCTGCTGGGATACGACAAGATCGTACTCTCGGAAGCGGCCATTGAGGTCATCAACGGGTATCTTGGGTAGTTTGGAGGTAATGATGACAACTCTTTACGATGTTTTACGCAGGCCTATCATTACAGAGAAATCCAATTACCAAAATGGTATTCTCAACCAGGTCGTGTTCGAAGTAGCGCCTGGAGCAAACAAGAAAATGATCAAAGATGCGGTGGAAGTTCTGTTCGATGTGCAGGTAGAGTGGGTGAACGTACTCAATATGCCTGCCAAACGCAGCCGTCGCTGGCAGAGCCGCCGGGTATTGATCCGCAAGCCCGGCTACAAGAAAGCCATTGTGCAGCTTGCCCCCGGCGATTCCATCGACGTATTTGAAGGTGTAAGATAATGGCTGTAAAAAAGTATAAACCGACAACTCCCGGCCGCCGGGATATGACGAGCTACACTTTTGAGGAGATCACCAAGACCGAGCCGGAACGCTCGCTGCTGATTTCCAAGAAAAAGTATAGTGGTCGCAATGCCCAAGGCCGGGTCACCGTCCGCAACCGCGGTGGTGGGCACCGCAAGAAAGTGCGTGTGGTTGATTACAAGCGCGACAAGCACGGCGTGCCCGCAACTGTCGCCGCGATCGAGTACGATCCGAACCGCACCGCCCGCCTGGCTTTGCTGCATTACGCCGATGGCGAGAAGCGTTACATTGTGGCTCCCCTGCAAGTGCAGGTGGGCGACACGCTGATGTCCGGGCCGAATATCGACATTCGCCCTGGAAACAGCCTGCCGATTGCCAATATCCCGACCGGTACGACCGTTCACAACATTGAGATGAAAGTCGGGAAGGGCGGCCAGTTGGCACGCGCAGCCGGAGCTTCCGCCCAGTTGATGGCTAAGGAAGGTGACTACGCCCAGATCCGTATGCCGTCCGGGGAAGTTCGCCTGATCCACCAGGATTGCTACGCTACCATCGGCCAGATCGGTAATGTTGATCACAATAACATTTCCCTTGGGAAGGCCGGGCGTAAGCGCCACCTGGGTCGCCGCCCGCACGTTCGCGGTGTAGCGATGAATCCCAACGACCACCCGCATGGTGGTGGTGAAGGCCGTTCGCCGATTGGTATGCCGAGTCCGAAAACCCCGTGGGGTCAACCCACCCTGGGTAAGAAGACCCGCCGCAACAAAGAGACAGACAAATATATCGTCCGGCGTCGCCGCTCAAAGCGCCGCAAGTAGTTAGATGGAGTAGTTGATTATGGGACGCTCATTAAAGAAAGGGCCGTATATCGCCCCCAAGTTGTTGAAGAAAGTCGAAGCCATGAACGAGCGTGGCGACAAGAAGGTGATCCGCACCTGGAGCCGGGCAAGCATGATCTTCCCGCAGATGGTGGGGCACACCATCGCCGTCCACGATGGCCGGCGGCACGTACCGATCTACATTACTGAAAACATGGTTGGTCATCGCCTGGGTGAGTTTGCGCCGACGCGCACTTTCCGTGGCCACGTGCAAGAGAAGAAGGTCCGCAGGGGAGGAGGGATCTAGGGCATGGCTGATTATCAAGCACAAGCAAAGAATGTCCTTATCTCCGCCCAGAAAGTTCGCCTGGTGGTGAACCTGGTGCGCGGCAAGGATGTGGTGGAAGCGCTGGATACGTTGAAATTCGTCAACAAACGCGCTGCCCTGCCGGTTTCAAAGGTGATCGCATCGGCCATGTCGAATGCGGAAGAGAATTTCGGCGTCAGCCGCAACGATCTTTACATTCACAAGATCTTCGCCGATGAAGGTCCCACCCGTAAGTGGCGACGGTTTGGTGCCCGCGGCCGTTTCAAGCCGTGGCTGCGCCGCTCGTCTCACGTGACGGTCGTATTACGTGAAAAAGCTTTATAGGATAGGTCAGGAGTAAACATGGGTCGTAAAGTACATCCAATTGGCTTCCGCCTGAAGATCAATAAGACCTGGGAAGGTCGTTGGTACGCCGAAGGCGAGCAATATGTCGATCAACTGCACCAGGATTTCGCAGTGCGTGAACTGATCCGCGAGATGTCTCCCCGCGCTGGCGTTTCCCGCATCGAGATCGAACGTTTCCCCGGAAACGTAAAGATTTTCGTGCACACCGCCAAGCCCGGTATTTTGATCGGACGCAAGGGCGAGAACGTCAAGAAGCTGCGCAAAGAACTTGAGGCATTGGTCGGCAAGAAGATCGACCTGGAGATCAAAGAGATCAAGGATCCTGACCTGGATGCTTATCTGGTTGCCCAGAATATTGCCGAGCAGCTCGAACGCCGCATCAGCTACCGCCGCGCCATGCGCCGCGCCCTGCAGCAATCCATGCGGGCCGGGGCCGAAGGCGTGAAGGTAGAGGTATCTGGCCGCCTGGGTGGCGCCGACATGGCCCGCCGGGTGTGGCTGCGTGAGGGCCGTGTGCCCCTGCACACACTGCGCGCCGATATCGACTACGCAGTTGCAGAAGCGGTAACCACCTATAGTGTGATCGGTGTGAAAGTCTGGATTTATCGGGGCGAAATTCTGCCCACCAAGGACGAAGAAGTAGAAGCCACTGAGGGCGTCTACGTTAGTGAATGATAACGCAGGCACTTTACTCATTATTTAGTAAAGTGAGCGATTGAGAGGTAGCAATTATGTTGATGCCAAAACGTGTCAAATATCGCAAGCAAATGCGTGGGCGTATGAGAGGCCGCGCTTCCCGTGGCGCCGAGATCCATTTCGGTGAATACGGCTTGCAGGCACTGGAACCCGGCTGGGTATCCGCTCGCCAGATCGAGTCCGCTCGCCGGGCGATCGTGCGTGCAGCCCGCCGCCGTGGTAAGGTGTGGATCCGCATTTTCCCCGACAAACCGATTACCAAGCGCGCGGCCGAAAGCCGCATGGGTAAGGGTAAGGGTGCAGTCGAATTCTGGGCCGCAGTTGTCAAGCCCGGCCGGTTGCTGTTCGAAGTTGGCGGTATGGACGAAGAAATTGCCAAAGAGGCGCTGCGCCTGGCCGCCCATAAGCTTTCGATCAAGACCCGGATTATCGTCCGTGAGGACATTTCTGGAGAGTAGAGATGGAAATTCAAGAAATCAGACAATTATCCATTGGTGAAATCCAGACCGAGATCGATGATGCGCGCGAAGAGTTGATGCACTTGCGTTTCCAGCGCGCCACCGGTGAGCTAACGGACCACAACCGCCTGCGCATTACGAGAAGAAATATTGCCCGTTTGATGACCGTACTGAGTGAACTGCTGCGGGAAGAACAGGCAAATGTAGAAGGTGAAGCATGAAAGAGAGTATCCGCCGCAGACTGACAGGCGTCGTGGTTAGCGACAAGATGGAAAAGACGGTTACGGTCGAACTGGCCCGCACTTACCGCCATCCGCTCTATCAGAAAGTGGTCACCAGCCACAAGCGCGTCAAAGCGCATGATGAAATTGGTTCGAGCATCGGTGATACTGTTTTGATCATCGAGAGCAAGCCCATCTCCAAGACCAAGCGTTGGTTCGTGCAAGAGATCGTCAAGCGCGCTACCGAAGACGTGGTCGAAGAAATGCTCGAAGAAGAGCAGCAGGAGGCGCAGGAATGATCCAGAACGAGTCTCGACTGAAAGTTGCCGATAACACCGGTGCACGCGAGATCCTGGTCATTCGTGTCCTGGGCGGCTCCCGGCGAAAGTACGGAGGCGTTGGCGACATCGTAGTTGGTGCCGTCAAGTCGGCTACCCCGCAGGGCACCGTCAAGAAGAGTGACATTGTGTATGCGGTGGTCGTGCGCACTGCCAAAGAGTGGCGGCGTGATGACGGTTCCTATATCCGCTTTGATGATAACGCGGCAGTCATTCTGGACAATGACCGCAAGAATCCTAAAGGCACGCGCATTTTTGGCCCGGTGGCCCGGGAACTGCGCGAGCAAGGCTACATGCGAATCGTGTCGCTGGCTCCGGAAGTTTTATAAGGTAGATAAGGAGTAATCAGGTGAAAGTTAAAATTCGCAAAGGCGATACGGTTGAAGTTATCAGCGGTCGCCGCCAGGATAAAGGTAAACGCGGCGAGGTGATTCGGGTGCTCCCGGATTCACGTCGAATCGTTGTCCAGGGTATCAATATTCGCAAGAAGCACCAACGCCAGGTGCAGACCGCCCAGGGTCGCCAGATGAACCCGGGTATTATCGAGTTCGAGGCCCCCATGGACATTTCCAATGTTATGGTGATTTGCCCTAGTTGCAAGCAGCCCACTCGCGTTGGTGTTGAACGTGATGACGACAATGTGCCGCATCGCGTTTGCAAAAAATGCGACGAGTGGATGGATTAGTCGGAGCGTACGATGAGTATTCGATTGAAAGAAAAATATCAAAACGAAATCGTGCCGGTCTTGGAAAAGAACCTGGGCATCCAGAACATCATGGAAGTGCCGCGCGTCGAGAAGGTCATTCTCAATATCGGCCTCGGTGAAGCGATGGACAACCCCAAGGTGCTGGATTCCGCCGTGGAAGACCTGACCATTATTACTGGTCAGCGCCCGGTGATTACCAAGGCGCGCAAGAGCATCGCCAACTTCAAACTACGTGAAGGCCGGGCGATTGGCACCAAAGTAACCCTGCGTGGTGAACGCATGTGGTCGTTCCTCGACCGCCTGATGAACATTGCGCTGCCCCGTGTACGTGACTTCCGAGGTGTTTCTCCTGATGCGTTCGATGGACGCGGAAACTACACTTTGGGTTTGCGAGAACAACTGGTATTCCCTGAGATCGACTACGATCAGATCGACCAGGTACGTGGTTTTGAAGTTACCATTGTAACCACTGCCCAGGACGATGAAGGTGGTCGAGAGTTGTTGAGATTGCTCGGAATGCCGTTCAAGGCGGAAGGATAAGTTATGGCAAAGAAAAGTATGGTAACTCGCGAAACACGCCGCAAGTACCCAACCCGCGTGCGCAATCGCTGTAAAATTTGTGGCCGCCCGCGCGGTTATATGCGCCGTTTTGGCCTGTGCCGCATTTGTTTCCGTGAATACGCGCTGGAAGGTAAGATCCCCGGCGTGGTGAAATCATCTTGGTAGCTGGCGGAGGAAAACATGTCTGTAAGTGATCCGATTTCCGATATGTTGACTCGCATTCGAAATGCGAATATGGCTGGCCGAACCTTGATTGCTATGCCTAGTTCAAAGCTGAAGGTCGCGATTGCCAAGATCTTAAAAGAAGAAGGCTACATTGACGATTATCAAGTGGTCGATGGCGAAGTGATCGGTCAGAAGGTATTACGCCTGCGCTTGAAATACGTCGGTGAACGTCGCCAGCGCCGCCCCGTGATCAGTGGGATCGAACGTGTCAGCCGCCCTGGCCGCCGCGTTTACGCCACGAAACAGGAAATTCCCTGGGTCTTGTCTGGTCTCGGTGTCGCCATTGTGTCTACGCCCAAGGGCGTGATGACCGGCCGCC
>JBNKDB010000224.1:0-7592 GCA_050288045.1 Anaerolineales bacterium
AAAACAGTGTATCACTCTCCAAAAATATAGTAGCACGTTGAAGTTAACGCTGTAGCAACGGGGAGTTAACGTTTGTTAAGGTTTCCCGGCAGCTTGCAATCGGCCTGGGGTGCGCATTGCTTTGCGGATTTCCTTGCGCGCCCAGCGATAATGGCTGCTCGTGCAGGAGGTGAAGTAGGCTGCAAAGGTGTTTTTGTTCATCCAGGGATATAGCCCGGGCGTGAAGAGCAATTTCTCCGAAAGCGACGCGATGGTTTCCATGGTTTGCCGGTAAGAAGCCTGGAACATGGCTTGCACTTCGTCCAGCGCGCACCCGGCGTGTGTGGCCCGGATGTGCTCGTTGAGCGCCGGTAGTTGGCTCCACTTGTAGTCTTCTGCCGGGACGTGGGGAGTTTCGCCGTTCTGGCTGGCGGCCAACCAGGAGAGCACCATTTGTTCCCAGGCATACAGATGGACGAGCACATCCTTCACTGACCATTCGCCGACCACGCCGGTCTGGGTGATTTGCTCTGGGGTGAGTGTGGGTAGAGTTTCTCCGAGCGCGTTGTGTTCTTTTTCGCTTTCAGCCAGTAAGAGGGCTTTGGTGTGTGGTCTGGGCATGGGTTTAACTCCTTTTATTGCAATGTATCCAGGAATGTGGAGATGGTTTCGGCAAATAGTGCAGGCTGCTGCTCGAAGCAAAAATGGGAAGCATCCGGGATGACGATGAATTCTGTATTGGGAAAGGCCTCGGCGTACATGCGGCTGGCGGCCTCACTTTGCAGGTCGTCAGCGCCGTGAATCACTAATACGGGGGCGGTGACTTGTCCAAGCGCGGCGCGGTAATCGTGGCGCTGGCCCATGCTGACGTATTGTGCCCATACCATCCAGCCCCCAGGACGGCTTTGCTGCGGCATGTCTGGGGCATCGATTACCTGAACGTAGTATTCTCCAAATTGAATATTCATGTTCACCAGGTCAGTTTCTGATAATTTGAACAGGCCGTTGAAGTCGAAATAGGCTTCCATGAAGGCGTCGAATTCGGCCTGCTGGTCAGCAGGAAGGCTGGCGCGCACGCTGGTGAATAGATCGCTGTCGGCCTCCGGCTGCGGCATGACCAGCATATTGGCCGGGGAAATCAAGATCAGGGCGGCGACATGGTCTGGGAATTCGGCCGCGTAAAGCGAAGCCAGGAAAGCGCCCCAGGAATGCCCGACCAGGATCAACTGCTCATCACCCAAAATCTGGCGGATGCGTTCGATGTCGGCGAGTTGGGCGCTCAAGCCCAGGGTCTTGTCGAGCGTTTGCATGTTCTGGTAGACGTTGGGCGAGTCGAATTTGTCGATGGGCCGGGTCGACGCGCCGCTGCCGCGCTGGTCGTAATAATGGAATTTGTATTCACCGGTCAGGGCATCCAGCCCGGTCAATGGCTGCGAGAAGGGCATGCCCGGCCCGCCGTGCACGAGGAGCACATTGCGGCCTTCTCCGGTGGCGAAATGCGCCAACTCGATGCCCGGCTCGACCAGCCAGGTCTGTGCGCCGTCCGGTTGTGGTGGGGGTGCGAGCGGGGCGCTCAGGTTCTGCGCCTGGCTGACCATACCCGGTTTATACAGCGGCTGGCCGGACATATACCAGAAGGCTCCCGCGCCGATCAGGACGACGAGCACGATAATGCCAATAATGACGAGGATAGTTTTCATTCTTTATTCCTTTCTAATGGGGGATCATGATAGATAGCCGCCGTTGCTGCAGCCCACTCATGGACCATGGTGCGCAGTTCCGGCGGATCGAGCACGGTAACCCAGGTAGCAAAACTCAAGACCAGGGAAGCGATCCAATACAGGTCAGGTGCGGCCATGGCAACGTCCAGGCTGCCGTCTGAGTTTTCCTGGACAGTCTCCCAACTGAAATGATTGGCCTGCACGATATGTGCAGCCTCGGGGGTAAAACGCAGGTGGGCGTGCACCACCGGTTGGTTTTGGAATTCGGCTTCCAGATAGGCATACGGGTCGAAGTCTTCAGGGTATTCGAAAGATTTGTCGAGTAGTTTCAGGTCGACGATGCGATCCAGGCGGAAGGTGCGCAGCGCCTGCCGCAAATGGCAATAGCCGATCAGATACCACCAGCCGATGCGGTGCACGAGCACATAGGGATCGACGCGGCGTTCGGTTGTGCTGGACTGTGAGCCACTACGGTACTTGATCTCGACCTGGCGGTGTTGGCGCGCCCCGGTGCGGATCACATCCAGGAAGGGGGCCATCTGGTTGGGATCGGCGCGATGCATACCGGTGGCAATCAGGGCACGCTGTGCCCAGGCAACCTCGGCGCGTTGGGCATCGGGCAGCACGTTGTCCAGTTTTGCCAGCGCACCCAATGCAGCTTCCTGGTAAAGTTGACCCCACATATCTTTGGCCAGATTGGTGCCTAGCGAGATCGCCACAGCTTCTTCGGGAGTGAACACCAGCGGCGGGAGTTTGTAGCCACGCACCAATGAGAAACCACCATGCGGCCCGCGCTCAGCGTAGATCGGAATGCCGATCTCATCCAGCATTTCAAAGTAGCGATGCAAGGTGCGCACGGAAACGCCAAGCTGTTCGGCCAGGTCGGCCGCCTTTTGGTTGGGTTGGCGTTGGAGCAGCATAATCAAGGTGATCAGACGCGTTGCAGGTGTTTTCATCGGTTATTCTCCCGTTCAGTATAGAGGGTATATATGCCAAATTATGACATATATTTAAAGCTTTTCTAGCGGGAATTTTAGAGTAGTCTTGATATAATTCGGATAAGAATTGTGTGAATTATATGGTAGAATTGTGCCAATCATCACAAACGGCGTTGCTTCCCCCAAAACCACAAGAGAAGGAGTACAGCATGGCAAAGAGTAAGATAAAAAGTGTGATCACCTGTGATATGGAGGGGCGCATCGAAACGTTCAATGAGGGCGCGCAGCATATCTTCGGTTACAAACCCGAAGAAGTGATCGGCAAGAAGCGCGTCTCGCTCTTTTCTCCCGGACAGGTCGTGTTGGAACACGTGCCAACCTGGCTGGAAACGGCCAGCAAGGAAGGTGAATTCGAATCCCAGACCGTGTTCGTCAACCGCGATGGTGAACCGATCCCGGCACGCGTGCGCATTACGCCAACCTTCAAGGATGGCGTGCAGATTGGCTACTGCGGTGTGACCGAACTCCTGGATGAAGTCGAGCCGGAAGCGGTTGCGCCTAACATCAGCCCGATGACCAAGATTTTCACCTGGCTGGTGATCACGCGAGCTCCTTTCCTGACGGCGATGATTATGCCAATTTTGATCGGGGCGGCCTGGGTCGGGGCGCGCGGGTTGGCTTCTCCGTATCCCTGGGGATTGTTCGCTCTGGCGCTGCTGGCAGGCATCTTCCTGCATGTGGCGGCCAATACCTACAATGACTATTTTGATTGGACCAGCGGCACCGATCAGGTCAACAACGATTATTTCTTGCCCTATTCGGGCGGCAGCCGTTCGATTGAATTGGGCTTGATCGACGAAAAGACGCTCTTCCGGGTGGCGACGGTTGCGCTGCTGATCTCGGCGGCCAGCGGTTTGGCGCTGGCTGCCATCAGCGGGTGGGGCGTGCTGCTCTTCGGGTTGGTGGGTGCTTTCCTGGCCTATTTCTACACCGCGCCGCCCCTGCGTCTGGCGGCCCGGCGCGGCCTGGGTGAGCTTTCAGTCGGGTTGAGCTTTGGCCCGCTGGCGACGGCCGGGACGACCTATGCTCTGACCGGCAGTGTTGCGTTGGCGGATTTTCTGATAGGTGTACCGATTGGTTTGCTGACGATTGCCATCTTATGGATCAACCAGTTCCCCGATGAACTGGCCGACAAGGCGGCGGGCAAGATCAATCTGGTGGTCGTGCTGGGCAAGCGCCGGGCGCGCTGGGGCTATCTTGCCCTATTAGCGGCAGCTTTTGGCCTGACCTTGTACTGGATCAGCGATGGTACTTTTCCGTTGGGCGCGGGGCTGATCCTGGGCAGTTTGCCGTTAGCTGTGCTCGCCAGCTATGTGCTCATCCGGGAGTATGCCAGCCGCAGCCTGGTGCGCGCCAATGCTACTACTATTCAAATGCATGCCCTGGCTGGGGTGTTGATGGCGGTGGGGCTGCTGTTGACCGATTTGGTTGCACAAATCTTGTAGGTATCAGCCGCGGTTTATGTTTCAATTATCAAACCCACTTACCAAGGTCAATCGGTAGGAACGCAGCATATAGCGATGTAACTAGAACATCGCCGTTGTAGATTACATCCTGAACACCCCATCGAGCTTTAGCCTTCAAAGGGGTGTTCAGGAATTGTGGGATTTGTTATTTACTTAGGGAAGCTGGATGATTTTGAAATAATCAAAATTTGCAAAGACGGCTGGTTCATAAGACTGGCCGGCTACCAGACCAACAGAGAGCACATCCATTTCATTAGAATGTTCACCCATAGTCACCCAATTCTCACCATCTTCGCTGTATAAGCCGGTAAAAAGCTGTCCTTCTCGGCGCAGCTTTAGGTAAATTTCTGAAGGATTATCAACATTGATAGCAAAGTTATTACCTGTAAATTCACCGGCTATGAAATTATCATAATATAAGCCATTGCCGATATTACAAGGATCACAATGAGCGCGTCCAAGTTGAAGGGCGTTATCATCGTCTTGATAAATAACTAGAGCAGCAATTTGAAAATCACTTTTTGGTTCGAACACCAGACGCATTTCAATTTCAAAATTGCCTTCAGGAGCATCTCTAAGCAGTAAGTTGTGGGGGTATCCAGATCCTAACCCATAGGGTTGAAGCAGAATCTGTAAATATCCCGGATTTTCGGTTAAACTCCAGCGATTTACTTCCTCACGTATCCAGACCCAACCTTCCCCTAACTCACCATCAAACGGATCTTCAAACAGAACTACTGGTTGAGGTTCAGGAGTTTCTGTTAGGGTTGGCAGAGGTGTAGCTGTTGGTGGGAGTGTAGCCGTTGGTGGAAGCTGTGTAGCTGTTGGGCTTGTAACGGGTGTTTCAGTATTTGCTGGTGTAGTCTCTACTTGTTGAGCTGAACAGCTTGCTTCAAACAAAAGCATAACAACAAGTAATGTGATGACGCTGCGATGCATTTTATTCTCCTGATATATTTTGACGGGCGAACTATTTGAGTTGTTTTTCCTGAGGGGGAAATTATACTTGATTTCCAAACTTGCTTACAAAAATTTTCGCTATCTAATCTGTAAGGTGTTAAAACGAAATTCTTCCCAGTACTTGGAATCCATTGTAGTGTACTGCAAACGGGAATAGGAATTCTGTAAGACTTAGATCAGCGCAAGCAATAACTAAACTCGAATGAGCCATTCTTTGGTGATTGATGTGCTCTTTTCATCTGCTTTCACCGCGGGCGGGTTGCCACGTACACACCCGAGGATTCGTCTATACGGGTGCAGGCCAGGAATAGATAGATCGTATCCTCTGATGCCACCAGGTCAATGTCGAGTAAGGAAACGCCGTCCGGGATACTGTCGATCGTTATGACCGGGTTCTCCTCGGCGGGTGTCCAGTGGATGCCATCGCTGGATGTGGCATAACCGATGCCACCATGCCGGCCTTGGTCGAAGGATCCCAGGAAAGCCATGATCCAGTTATTTTGACTGAGTTGCAGCACGCGGACGCTGCGAATATTGATGGCTTCCCAGCCGGGTGAATCGCTGGAGAGGATCGGGTCCGAGTTGAGGTAAGGGGCGGCAGTGGTTTCAGGGTTATCGTATTTTCTCCAGGCGACCCCGTCCATGGAGGCTGCCATGCCGATGGCAATATTGCGCTCGTGGTTGACACCGGTGTAATACATGATGTAGCCATCGGAGGTTTTGAGCACTTCTGGCTCGGCCAGGACATGGTCATCCCATTCCCCCGTTTCGCCGGGAATAAGTGCCAGGGTTTCATCCGGTGTCCAGGGCACCAAGGGATCGACGGCAACTGCGCGGCCGATTGCCCCGCGCGGAAATTGGGTGTCGCTCTCGTTGGTGGAATAATACAAATCCCATTCCGCCAGGCGTCCGCTGTCATCACCGACCAATAAGGTAGAGGCGAAAACGCTGTACGCGCCGCCCGGCACGGCTTCCGGTGAGAGGCGCGGGTCTGCGGCGGGGGTCTCCCATTCGAAGCCGTCGTCCGAAGATGCGGCACCGACCTGGAAGGAACTGCGCCAGTCATCGGCAGCGCTGTAAGCCATGTAGAAGTTGCCGTTGAAATAGAACACTGTCATACTGACCAGTTTGCGATTCCAGGTCATTCCTAGGCCGGTCTCTAGAACCGGCGTCTCATGGATTTGCAAGCCCTCTTCTTGCCTGCCGCCTTGCAGACTTTGTTCATCCACCATGCCGAATTCTTCAACTGGTGGGAGAATTTCGACTTCGTTCTTAGGGATGGCAAAGGTGGCTGTTGGAAGCTGGGCAGCTTCGTCTGTGGGCGCGGCGCAGGCTGCCAGCAGCAGCAAGGTAGACAGGCATAACAGGGCGATTTTCGAGATTTTCATGGAGCCTCCGCAGGCAATTTCGCATAATGTCGACTTGAGCAGGTCTTATTATACAGCCCAAGTTAGTTCCATAGAATATACATTGTAGGGTGTCGGCGCGTTCAAGGCGGTAGATTTTGTCGGTTGGGCGTGGGGGAATCGTCAGGTAGGCGTCAAGTAAAAAACGAAAAAATTTTGTAAGATTCAGATATCCAAAGTATCTCCACTTGATAACCGTGAGCCGGCCGAAGGAACCGGCTCACGGGGTTTAAAGCAAACCGGAGGCGCTGGTGGGCACCTCCGGCAGGGATTTTTTGGCGGGTTTACTTTTCGAACAGTTCGCCGATCTTGTCGGCATCGATTTCTTTGTGTTCTTGCTCTGCTTCTTTGGATTTACCGCGTTCCCGGATGGCTTCAATGATCGGGGGCAAGATGGAGATGAAGATAATGGCGAAGACCACTGTGCTGAAATTGTCTTCAACGAAGGGGATCGAGCCGAAGAAGTAGCCCAGGAAGGTGAACAGGGAAACCCAGGCAATCCCACCAATCACATTGTAGAGAATGAACTTGTGGTAGGTCATTGCCCCAACCCCGGCTACAAAGGGCGCAAAGGTGCGCACGATAGGGACGAAGCGCGCCAGGATGATGGTCTTGCCACCATGCTTTTCGTAGAATTGGTGGGTGCGTTCCAGGTATTCGCGTTTGAGGAAACGCACGTCTTCCCGGAAGACGCGCGGCCCAAAGTAATGGCCGATAGCGTAATTGACCGAGTCGCCGATGATAGCAGCTATCATCAGAGGGAAGAGCAGCAGCCAGGGGCTGAGATGGCCTTTGGCGGCGAAGGCGGAGGCAGCAAAGATCAGCGAGTCGCCGGGCAAGAAGGGGGTGACCACGAAACCGGTTTCAGCAAAGATGATGAAAAACAGCACAACGTAGGTCCATGGCCCAACCGCGTCGACGATCAGCTCCAGGTATTGATCCAGGTGAACGAAAAAGTCGACACCCAATTTCAACCACTCAATCAAACTTGTAGGCATGGTAGGCATAAATTTATTTCTCCTTCGAAAATATTAAGATAAGGCCTGATCGGCGGTTTCTGGG
>JBNKDB010000225.1:0-3525 GCA_050288045.1 Anaerolineales bacterium
CTGCACGACATCGGCAAGGCCATGGATCACAACCTGGAAGGCACCCACGCTGCCATCGGTGCCGAGTTCTTGACCCGCTACCGGGTGAACCCCGACATCGTCAACGCCGTCGCCGCTCACCATCATGAGGCCGAGCAGGACAGCGTTGAGGCCATCATCGTTGAGTCGGCCGACGCCATTTCCGGCGCTCGCCCTGGTGCCCGCCGCGAAAGCCTGGAGCAGTACGTCAAGCGCATCAAGGCCCTGGAAGATATCGCCAGTGCCCACAAAGGTGTCAGCCAGACCTATGCCTTGCAGGCCGGGCGTGAAGTGCGCATCATCGTCCGCCCCGAAGACATCGACGATCTGCAAGCTACCCGCATGGCACGCGATATTGCCCGTGAGATCGAAGAAACCATGCAGTATCCTGGACAGATCAAGGTTACCGTGCTGCGCGAAACGCGCGCCGTCGACTACGCCAAGTAGTAAAACCAATCAAGCATATAAAAATCCCGGTCACAATGGCCGGGGTTTTTTTTACATACGGGCAACCACAGATCATCAAAATGATGACCTCGCTCCTACAGATATTTTTTATGTAGGGGCGGGCCTTGTGCCCGCCCGGCTTATCCTTACAACACCTCTTCGCGCGGCACACTGCCTTGCTCTTGCCAGGCTGATTCCAGGACGTGCAGGGTCAAGATCAAATATTCCGGGCGCTCCACACCCTCTGTTACCAGATGTGAGCGCACGCCCTTAACGATCTGTTCGCAAGCCTGGTCACAAATCTCGAAAGGCAACTCATCGATGATCTCCCCCAACATTGCCAGCCCGCTATCCAGGTCTTCGCGCGCGAACGTCTCCGCACATACCGTCAATTTACTCAAACGCAGGTCATCTTTCGGCAAGAGATTGGCAAGCATACTCTGCACCTGGGTGACGGCCCGTGAGGCCGCCGTAGCCGGATCGCTGCGTACACTGCGCATGATGCGAATAAAATTATGCTCATCCCCCACAATGCGCGCCAGTGCCAGGGCGATCTCCATGCACAGGAAACGGTCTTCGTTGCCATGCAGCAAATGCAGCATATCCAAGATTGCCTCCCTGGCACCCAACTTACCCAGTGCGGAAGTGTAAGCGATCTTCAAGCCATTATCCTGTTCCTCGGCCAGGCGCTTCAACAATATGGGAACCACATCATCATCCTGTAACGTGCCCAGCGAACGCGCGCTGTGTGCCTGGATCGAGCGATAAGGCGCATTCAGGCCACCGCGCAAAGTACCCAGTGCTTCCAGGTCCCCAATCCGTCCCAAAGCCCAGGCCGCTACCACACCCAACGCCGGTTCGCCACGTTCCAGCACAATGCCTAAAGCGTGCGTCAGGCGCGGGTCGGGGTCCCGCCGGGCGATAGAGATGATCGCCTCGAAGCGCACGTTGAAACGCGGATCGGCCAACGCCTCCAGCAATTCTTCCACCGTCAACGGGCTTTTCGACTGTCCCAACTGCTCCGTCACGCTCACCGTAGTGCGCTCGTCTTTCGCCAGGTTGAAGCGGATCATCGAGTTGAAGGCCATCAACGGGTTACCGTGCAAGAACATCGAGGCGAATTCGCTCACCGAGACCGCCGTATCTGCCCGAATAACATTCAACAACAAGCTGCTGATCAGCGGTGCCGCAAAGGCAATCGCAAACAGCACGGTATAGGCATCCAATTGGAAAATCCACAAATGTCCAGAAATACCTTGCGAAGCATCCAACAGCCAACCGCCCAACAGTTGGCTAATGCCCCAGGTGATCCCACCCCAGGCATTCCACACGGCCATATAATCCGAACTTTTGGCTTCCGGCACCATACTGATATACAGCAGGCGACTGGAACCAATCGTCCAGCCCATATTGGCAGCGCCATCAACGAACGAAATCGTCAATGCCAGGATCAGGCTGACCGGCACATGGCGCGGGATGATAAACCAGAAAATTGGCACCAGCATGCGTACCAACAACCCCGAAAGCATGACCGGCTTACTGCCGTAACGGTCAGCAGCCCAGCCCCAAAGATAGCCGGCGATAATCCCTCCAAACATGGCCGCCGCCTGGATATAGATCGCATTCCCGGAACTCAGCCCTACTTCCTCACGCATGTACAGCGGCAGGAACGACCCCAACGGCGAGGTTCCCAACGTAAGGATCCCCACCCCGATCAGCAGATAGACATACCCTTTGTCCCGAACGGCCTCGATAATGCCGGTGAAGTTCATGCGCGAGACATCTTTTTTCGGCGCGCCACCGGGTACGTGCGAACCTGCCCAAACTGAGATCGCCGCAAACCCGAGTGAAGATGCAAACAAGATCATAAAATTCCGCAGCCCGGTCGACTCACCGATCACCCAACCGGCTACGATCACGGCCAGGAAACCCGCCAGGCTGGTGAAAATATTACTGATCGCGCTGAACTTGCCCCGCATATTGTTGGGCACATATTCCTGGCCCCACGGTGACCAGCCCATCAGTGCTGTGGTACGCGAGATCGCAAAGAACCCCGTGACTACGATCACGTAGACCACCACATAACGTTCGCCAAAGCGGCTCAAGATCAATGGGGTAAATAATAGAAAAGCAGAGAAAATCGCCCGGGCGCTCATGAAGGTCATGAAGCTGCGTTTGTGCCCAAAACGCGCCACCGAGGGGGCGATGAAGATCGAGAATATGCCGGTAATATGCAATAAGGCCAGCGTCATACCAATCTCGGTCTTGTTGAAATTAAGCTCGTTTAGGAATAAGACAAATACTGAACCAAAAAAGGTCAACTGCACATAGATCGAATTGCCAATGTTCATGGCAATCACCCAGGGCAGGCCGCGCAACTTTTCGGCGGTGGTTACTACACTGCTGTGTTCAAGATCAATTTTTTCATTAACTTGGTCTGTCATGCTTTCACCTTCGCCAGGCATCCCCCTTTAAGCCAGATGTCTGTCCGAAAAAACTTCATCCTCCCAGAAGCTATAAGAATGGGTTATGCAGGCGCTCGAAACCGACCGTGGTCTCTGGGCCGTGGCCGCTCAACAGGCGTACATCGTCCGGCAAACTGAGCACTTGCTCCCGGATGCTGTTCAACAGCGTTTGGTGGTCTCCGCGGGGCAGGTCGGTGCGCCCAATGCTGCCCTGGAAGATCACATCCCCACAGAACATCACCTTTTCGGCCGCACAGTAGAACATCACGTGGCCGGGCGTATGCCCGGGCGCGAAGCGCACCTCGAAGGTGTAGTTGCCGAGATACAATTGCTGCCCGTGGACGAGTTCCACGGTGGGTTCCGGGCCGGGATCGATCTGCATGCCAAACAACGGTGCGCCACCCTGGGCACGCCACAGCCAGTAGTCGTCCTTGTGCAGGGCAACCGGGGGCGGCGGGTTCAGGTTGTCGGCCACTTCTGCCGAACCGCCCAGGTGATCGAAATGGGCGTGCGTCAACCAGATATTGGTGATGCGCCAGTCACGTTCTTCGGCAGCTTGCAAGATCGTTTTCCCGTCCCAGGCCGGGTCGATCAC
>JBNKDB010000226.1:0-3250 GCA_050288045.1 Anaerolineales bacterium
GGGCAAAGAAGCATCTTGATAGACTTCAAAAACGGATTTTTTCCAGCCGGATTGGTGCGAAACCTGCGCGCCGAGATTATCGAAGCCTTCTTTACTAACGATATGTTCCGCCCGAAAATGCTGGAATTTGGCGGCATCCGCCCCGGCTTCGGCGGCAAGATAGATCAGGTCAATCGCGCGGTTCAGATCGCCATCGTGATTCGCAGCAACATCAGCAATAAAATAAGTCGGGAAAGCATCGCCAATTTCGCGGTCTGCGATCTTAATATTAGGCATGGGATGGGTCTCCTATCAGACTCCTCAACTCAGCGAGATAACCATTGTCACGCAGTTCCTTGCACGCACGTAGACCGTCTTCGACGCTCAGCATGGATACATCCAGCGCCTTTTCGAACCGGGTGGCGATCAGAAACGAATTGGCCGGACGTGGCGCAACAAACGAAGCATCAGCCAACCGCGATTCGAATACCTGTGCCGGATCATACCCAAACACGCTAAGCGTTTTCCGCGCGAACTCGTACTTACTCACGGCATCAGACGAAGCCAGATGATACAGGCCTTGTAGCTGGTGATCGATAGCGAGGAGAATGAGGCGGGCCAGTTCCTGCACGGGCAGTGGGGCAAAAATCGCATCCACAAAGCCAGGTATGCGCTCGCCTTTCTCGGCGGTATTGAGTATCCATTCCAGCAGAGTTGTCTGGGAAGGGCGTGCGCTCCAACCATAGAGATTGGTACGTAGAATCAGGGCGCGATCATGCGCCGCGATCACCTGATGTTCTCCCTGCAACTTGCTCTGCGCATAGACATTCACGGGATTGGTTTCCGAGGATTCGTCGTAACCGCCGGTTATACCATCGAAAACGGCGTCGGTCGAAATGTAAACAAACTGGCTTCCTGCCGCGTGCGCCGCGGCAGCCAGCCGACCGGAAGCGATGGCATTGATCAGGTCGGCTTCCTCCGGCTGATTTTCACAATGATCAACACTCGTCAAGGCCGCACAATGGATAACCACGGCGGGTTTTTGCTCCGCGATCAAGTCGCAGGCAGCCTGTGGTTGAGCCAGATCAATCGATTCACCAGGGCAGGTCATCTCTTCACCAGGGCCGTAGAATGTGAAGAACGGTCGATCCTGCTCGCGACAGGCCAGGAGCAAGTTAGCGCCCAGTAAGCCGCTGGCTCCGGTTACGAACACGGTATCTCGTCGATATTCCATTGTTTCCCCTGACTCCATCAGGAGTTTCGGGTGATCCCCCTATTCATAACCCAACGCCCGCATGGTCGCACCACAGATATCCATGAGAGTAGCCTGATCGGCTGCATTCCAGTCTTCAAATGCGGGATATTTACCTTCTTTTCGTCTCGGTTTGGTCGAATTCGCGGGCGGTCGCTTCTTGATGGGCAGGTCCATTTCTATGAACTCCGCCAGAGGCTCCACATTTCCTTCAATCAAATCTGTGAACTTGAGCGAAAGAAATTCCTCTCCCTCCAGATCATCCAGTATGCGCTGGTTCATAGTGGCCCAGTAATAACAGGCCTTTTCCAGCATGGTTCCATCAATGGGGCCATTGATCTTCGTGCTTTCATAACGACGGCGACCGCTTTTCCACGTTATGTCGGGCGGCAAAGAAAGCGCAGATGGCACAAAGCCCTTAGGGTCCCGATGCAAGTGAATAAAACGTGCATCAGGAAACGCTTCCTTAAGCTCTTTCGTCATCGAAAAAAGCCGGTTGTTCGCCTCGAAAAAAACCTTTCGCCGGGTGTTAATTAACAACCGTATTAAATCCGCTTTATCTATCTCATCCTCAAAATGGGCAATCCCCAAGAGATCCAAATCCGGTTTTTTTTCGTGATAGTAATGCGGGATTTTGTTGTCCATGAGCAGTTTGATAATGTACACTGAACCACATGCACCCGCATTCTGACAGAAGTAACGAGGCCCGCGCACTGGAGCCATTGGAAGTGGAATGTAGTAAGGCCACAGCGATAGCCTCGATTCCTCTAACGTCCTGGATATTGATCGATAGGTCCGCAAAACCTTGCGGTAAGTTGGTTTGACTCCAGGAACTTGCTTGATCATCTCCATTGGAGGATATTTTCCTTTGCTGCTGGAACAGTATGAAAATTGTCGACGCTAGCCTCAACGATCAGGGACAGCGATGTTACGCTCATGGGCCCACGCCGCGGCCTCTGGCAAATCGAGTTGGGCGATCATGTGAGCAAGCTGGTCATCGGTGAGCCAGACAGTGTTATTGTCACTGCTGTAATGAAACCGCTCGTCACATGGCGTTCCGCCATTGTTCAGATGCCAGTTCCGATCCCAAAACGGCATAAGCGGTTCAATGATGAAATGCCGGTCGAACTCAATAGTATGGCGTCCATCATCTACCGAAATCATCGTTTCGTGCAGTTTCTCACCGGGTCGAATCCCGATCTCTTCAATCGCGCACTCTGGGGCGATGACTCGTGCCAGATCGGTAATCCGCATACTGGGAATCTTGGGAATCCAGATTTCTCCCCCTTGCATATGGCGCAGCGCGTTTAACACAAAAGCCACGCTTTGATCGAGCGTGATCCAGAAGCGCGTCATGTCACGGTGGGTAATCGGCAGTATCCCCTCGCCACGCTTGAGCAGGAAAAATGGCACAACACTGCCCCGACTGCCGACCACGTTACCATAACGGACGACCGAGAACTTGGTATCGCGCCGGCCCCCGTAGCTATTGCCGGATACGAACAGCTTATCAGAACACAGTTTGGTAGCACCATACAAATTGATCGGACTCGCGGCTTTGTCGGTGCTGAGCGCCACCACTCGCCGGACATTCGTATCCAACGCCGCATTGATTACATTCTGGGTGCCCAGCACATTGGTTTTGATGAACTCAAATGGGTTATATTCGGCAGCCGGGACCTGCTTAAGCGCCGCCGCATGAATGACGAAGTCTACGCCCTGAAAGGCGCGTCTTAACCGGCCTTCATCGCGTACATCCCCCAGGAAAAAACGCAAACGATCCAGCTCTTCAACCGGAAAGGATTTCTGCATTTCGTACTGCTTCAACTCATCCCGACTGAAGATAACGACCGTCGCTGATGAATTCCGACGCAAAATAGTCTGCGTTAATTTCTTGCCGAGTGATCCCGTACCGCCGGTAATCAAAATCCGTTGGTTATCAAGGAAATCCAGTGTTTGCAGGTTTAGCATACTCTTGCTTTCCACACATTACAATGTTTTGGGAAATGCGGATATCCG
>JBNKDB010000227.1:0-8659 GCA_050288045.1 Anaerolineales bacterium
GTGTAGTTAAAGGAAACGTGAGGATACGAAGGATAAGAAAAAGTTCGACAGGTGTGCTAACCAGTTACAGGCGGTTAGCGTAAGCCTAATTCTGGGGTATTCCTCTTGCAAACGATAAGTTTGTGCGTTCGGAATGCTGGATACGCACTCAAGCAATCTGTAATTTCTAATTTGTATCCTGCATCCTGCTTTTTGTATCTTGAATCCTGCCCTTTCCTTTCCATCCGCGCTATAATGGGGATGCAGCGATTTCTGTGGAGGAAATGATGACACATTTTCTGGTCGATCAATTACGATTTTCCCGCCGTGAATTGCAGCGTTGTCTGGAAGGTATTACCGACGAAGAAGCCCGCCAACGCTTGCAGCCGATGAACTGCATCAGTTGGATGATCGGTCACCTGGCAACCCAAGAGAACAACTATTGGGTCCAGCGCGGGTTGGGCAAACAACTACACCCCGAACTGTATGAACTTGTGGGGCATGGCCGCCCGGCCAGTACGCCGCCGTTGGCGGAAATGTGGGTGGCCTGGCAAGACATCACTACAGAAGCGGATAGATTCCTGGATACGCTCACGCCGGAGATCATGCAGACTTACTTCCAGGTGGGCACAGAGCAAGACTTTGAAACGATAGGCACCCGGCTGCTGCGTTGTATCCATCATTACTGGTTCCATATTGGCGAAGCGCACGCCGTCCGGCAAATGTTGGGGCATACCGACCTGCCGCAGTTCGTAGGGGATCTATCGGCGGTGGGCTATAAACCAGAAAATTGAAATGCCGTCTCAGATCAGTATTGTGAATGCCAAATCTGGCATATAATCAAATTGTTGGGTATTGTCTAGGCAGCATGAATGGCTGATTGATGGAGAGTAGAACATGAAGATCATTGTTTGGGACGCAGATGTAGACCAACGGCAAGCGATTATCACGCATTTGGGGGATTTTGCCCAGAATACGGTTGAAACCAATCATCCTGAGTATGTCCTGGAATTTCTGCAGAGGGACCCCAATCAGATCGTGATCGCCAATTATGAGAAACGTACTTCGCATGTAGAGGAAGTGATCAACGGCATCCTGGCGAAGAACTTAAAGGTACATCCTTACATTATCTTGCTCACGGATGAAACCGATCAAATCCAGGCCGCGGAATGTCTGGGGCCGATCCCGGGGGATTATATTGTCAAACCGATCAAGGATACTGAACTGCAAGCCCGGGTGAAAATTGCCGACCAGGCATTGAAGAAACAGCAAGGTTGGCAGCAAAATCTGGAGACCTACGCCTCTCACATCATTTTCGACCCGGTTACGGGCGCACTGACCGAAGAGGTCATCCACGAGCGCGCCCTGGCCGAGATCAGCCGTACGCAGCGCGAAAATTCCGAACTCAGCCTGGCGCTGATCGCTATCAAGGATCTGAAAGGCTTGATCGAAACCCATGGCATTGGCTTTAAGGAGAAGGCATTGGAATTGGTGGGGTACACTTTGCGAGCCAACGTGCGCCTGTATGACCTGGTTGGCCGTTGGCAGCAAGATTATTTTTTGCTGTTGTTACCCGGCGCCGCCCTGGAGAATGGTGGCCGGGTGCTCGAGCGTGTCCGTAAGGCGCTTACCAGTATTGGGGTGGCCCTGATCGCACAACTGGTCAAGGTCAATATTGCCGCGGGGGTAAGTACACTTGTCCCTGGTGAGACCAAATCTTTTTACGCCCTGGTCGACGAAGCTGAGAAAGCCTTGGCGAAGGCCATTGCCGCCGAAGAAAACACGATCGTGCTCTGGGATAAATGACATTTGCCTTTAACAAAAGTATAACAATTAAGCAAAGTCGTTCTCACAGGCATCTCATCTAACTTTGATAGAATAGGTTGGTTCTCAACCTAGAATATTTGCTATAATCCCCAGCGTTCAAATTACTGTAAAAAATCTTAATGATAAGGAGCGCAAATGGATTTCAATATCAAGCTATTCCTGCGCCAAAGTTACCAGACCTTGTTCAAAAATGAAGGCACTTCTGCCCGTTTGACACCCAAACGGATCATTTTCTTGTTGATTTTCTTCCCCTTCTTCTTGATTTTCCGATTGGTCACCTCAATCAGCTTCCTGATCGACGATCTTTTCTATCGTGATTACCAGCAGATGGAACTGCACCAGCCGGTCTTTATCCTGGGAAATGCCCGCAGTGGGACGACCTTCTTGCACCGGCTAATGGCGAGAGATCGGGAAAGCTTTTCCGTGATGCGCATGTGGGAGATCTTTTTCGCGCCTTCGATCACCCAGCGTAAGGTATTCTGGTTCGTGCAGAAGATCGATAATAAGTTGGGCAAACCCATGCAAAAGCAGTTGCTGCGCCAGGAACGCAAGATGTGGCTGCGCAACCCGATCCATAAAATGAGCCTGCGCGAGCCGGAAGAGGACGAGTCGATCCTGTTCAATATCTGGTCGAGCATTTTTACCACCGTGTTCTTCCCCGATCCCGAACTGGTGCGCCAGTACGCCTACTTCGATAAAAGCGTTCCGCGGGCCGAGCGCCGCCGGGTGATGCAGTTCTATAAAGCTTGCCTGCGCCGCCACCAATATGCCCACAAGAGCAACAAACGTTTCATCTCCAAGAACCCCACTTTCTCCCCCAAAATCGATGCCCTTTATGAATATTTCCCGGATGCCAAGATCGTTTACCTGGTGCGCAACCCGATCGAGGCCATCCCCTCGTTGATCAGTTGGATGTCCTTCCAGTGGGGGCAGTTCTGCGACCCGATGGAAGAATATCCTCACAAAGAATATCTGATCGAACTGGCGGAGGAATGGTACCGCTATCCGCTGGAACGCCTGGAGACTGCGCCTTCCGATAGCTACATTATCGTCAAATACGACGATCTGGTGGCCGACCCTGGTAAAGTGGTCACCGATATTTACAACCATTTCGGTTTCGAGATCGGTCCGCGCTTTGCGCGCTTGCTGGAACGCGAGACCCAAAAGGCCCAGGGTTATAAGAGCAAGCATACCTATTCTTTGAAAGAGATGGGGTTGACCAAGCAGCGCATTATTCGGACGTTCAAATTCGTTTTTGAACGTTTTGGGTTCGAGATCAACTAGGAGTCTGGTTTGGAAAGCAAACCTTCTATCCCTTACTCGCGCTTGCAGGCTTACCTGCGCTATAATGCCCACCAGCAGTATGAGGCGGTTCGATTGCCGCCTTTTACGCTTTTCTTCCATCCCAATGATACTTTCGAACACTTCAACTATGCTATCCCGGACGAACCTGCCGGAGGAGATTTGACGGCGGTGTTGGCCGAGTTGCGTCAGGTCTTTACAGGGCACGGCTGTGTGCCGCGCTTCGAGTTCATGGAACGCTATACCCCGGAACTGCCCGTCGCACTGCGTCAGGCCGGTTTCGTTGAAGAAGCCCGCCAGCATATGATGGTCTGCGCACCGGATGCTTTCCAGGCCGCGCCGCCGGTGCCGGGGTTGACGGTCGAGGTGCTGGCGGCCGATGCCCCTATCGAGCAGGCGGTCGACTTCCTGGCCGTGCAGCGCGTGGGGTTCGACCCGGATTCGAAGGAAAGCGTCACACCGATTGAGGCAGAGACTTTTTTGAAGTTGTTGGGCGTGGGCCGAGCGTTCGTGGCGCACATGGATGGCAAGGCAGTGTCTGTGGGGATGTACAACGCGCCTCACGACGGATTGACCGAACTGACTGGGATTGCTACCCTGCCCGACTACCGCCGCCGCGGCATCGCTGCTGCCCTGACTGCCCAAATGCTTGCAGATGCCTTTCGGCACGATGTGGAAGTTGCCTGTCTGGTTGCCGAAGATGAACGTGCCGGGCGGGTTTACGAGCGGGTTGGTTTTACGCCGTATACCACCATGTTGGCATATCGCTTGCCGTAACATATTTGTGCTTCCCATGCTAAAATAAATTCAGATGATTGGTAAGTAATTGGTGCTGTGAGTAATGGTAAGCAGCAGCTACTCGGGAGCGCATGATGAAACAGCGTAGATATGAACGGAAGCATCTTTCCCATTATTTAAAGGTGTATGACCGATCCAACGACCAGTTGCTGGGGCGGTTGGGGAATATTACCCCCGCCGGGATCATGGTGCTCAGCGAAGTCCCGATTGGTACGGACCTGCGTATGCAACTGCGGATTGCTTTTCCGCGTGCCATCGAAGGCAGTGCCTATCTGGACCTGGAAGCTCGCAGCGTGTGGGTCAAGAAAGACGTGATTCCCGAATATTACGATACCGGTTTTGAACTGCTGGAAGATTCCGTCCAGCATAAAATCTACATCGAGAAATTGATCCAGGAATTCGGTGTAGCAGAGTAATTATGACCAAGCCTAGATTTGATTGATAGGAGTGCGAGAACATGCATCCAATTCCCAGTGAATGCCCAGTTTGTGGTGGCGAGTTGTTCGTTTCTAAATTGCACTGCCGGGAATGTGACACCACCATCGAAGGGCGTTTTATTACCGGCCCATTTGCCAATCTGACTCCCGAGCAGGTCAAGTTCGTGGAGGTCTTTATCCGTAATGAGGGTAAGCTCATCCATATGGAGAGCGAACTCAACCTATCTTACCCGACCATCCGCAACCGTCTGCACGAGGTGATCCGCGCCCTGGGATACGAACCAGGCAAGAGCGATGCCCGCCTGACGGAGGAAGACCGCCGTCACATCCTGGAGGAACTGGATCAGGGCAACATCACTTCCGCCGAAGCGATGGAGATGCTGCGCGATAGTTAAACACGAATATCACGAATTTGACGAATGCCGCGAATTAGTTGCTCGCGGCATTCGTTTTATAAGACAAGTAAGCCTGCCGCAGAGATCTCGAGAATAAAATAAGACGCAGAGTTTTTTCTCTGCGTCTTGGTGTCTCTGTGGTAAAAAATTATTTGAAATATTTGCTAGTCGTCAGACTTTGCGGCCGGTTTGCTTTCCGTCTTTGTCTCGGCTTTGGGAGTGTCTTTCTTTTCGGCCTTGGTTTCCGAGCTGGAGGAATCGCTGGAAGAGTCCGGTACCTCGTTCAGGTAGTTCTTGCGGGAACTGGACTTGTGGTCGGTGGCGTAGAAACCCTTGCCCTTGAAGATGATGCGCGCCGGTTTATAGACCTTATGCAAAGCCTCTTCGGCACACTCGGGGCAGACTGTTAGGGGAGCATCCTTGAAATCTTGATGAATGTCGAATTCAATTCCGCAGTTTTCACATCGATAAGTATATTCAGGCATGTTTACACCAAACTCTCAAAAGCAAAATAACGACTGGAAATTATAGCGCGCTTGGGGAGGCTTGGCAAGGGGAGGGTGAAGGTATAAGGCATATATTGCGAATTCGAAAGGTAAGGCTAGAGACAAGATGCAAGATAAAAAATGCATTGTTGCAGGCGGCTTTAGCCGCCGAGTCTGTCACATCCATGCTGATTGGCATTTTTGTATTACGATTTGCGATTCTCGATTCACGGATATCGTTTCGTTTTCTGCCCCTGTGGTAACATTGGGCCGTTATGGATTATTCGCAGATCACTGAAGATTTATTCGTAGGCACGACGCCATTATCGCGACATTACGATGAACTGCGTTCCAAGGGGATCACACTGGTCATCAACATGCGTTGGGACCGACCCCCATACCCGGATGCGTATACCCCGTCGATGCGCACGTTATGGCTGCGTACCTTCGATTTCGCGCTCTTTCCCATTCCGATCAGCGCCCTGGTAAGAGGCGCAAAAGCCGCCTTGGATGAGATCAAATCTGGGGGAAAGGTATACGCGCACTGCTTCGGTGGGGCACACCGCGGTGTGGCGATGGGGGCGGCGGTGCTGATCGCCCAGGGTTATGCGGCGGAAGAGGCCATGCAGTTGCTCAAGCAGCAGCGTAAAGTGGCCGACCCGGATATCTGGTATATCCGTAACCGCATCCTCAAATTCGAGCAAGCCTGGTGGGCCGCGCACGGGGAATGAGCGGCGTTTCTCATTGAACCTTAATTGAAAATGGGGGATTGTTCGTTTACCATGTGGGCATGATCTAAGCGGCTGGAAATCAAGAAAATACTTTTGTGGGGGAGTTTATATAGGTGCCTATTTATTATTGGTGAAGCAATTGCAGATTGGACAATAAACATCGATAGAATTTATTCATTGGAGGGATCATGTTTAGTCGATTGATCAATTGGTTCACGGTAGAACCTGCTATCAGCTTATTGATGACGATCACCGCGGTAGTGATCTTTGGCTCCGCTTTTACGCACAAAGATGAAGATGCCGGGGATCGTTTCTGGCCCTGGCTGCGGCGCATTATTGAAGCATCAATTGGGGCGGTCATGTTCCTGGGGATTCTGTGGTCTTTCCGGGCGATCCTCAACGACAACGTGCAGACCTTCAATACCACCCACGGCAGTCGCACCGAAGTCAACCGCGAAAGCGCTTACTCGATCTGGGGGCGGCCGCACGCCCAGCGTGAATTGTCCGTTGAGCATTCCAGGGAAGTCGAGGTGAAGGAAGAAATCCCGCGCGACGATCCAACCGAGCCGCCTGCATACCGCACCACCGTGGAAATTCGCACGGTACCACAGAACAGCATCCGCGGCTTCCGGGGGCAGGTCGATATGGAGTTGAGTGAGCGCGAGAAGGGCTATGGGCTTTACGCCGGGTATCTGATCGATGCCACTTATACCTATGACATCATCAATGACTCCGATTATGAAACCGAGGCGGCGTTCGCCTTTCCGCTTTCGAATAACCAGACCCTGTATAAAGATTTTATGATCACCGTGGATGATGAGGATATTAGCACCCAACTGCGCTTTGCACAGGACCTGGTACGGTGGGTGGTGAAGATGAAACCACATCAGCAAAGTACGGTTGTGGTGACCTATAATTCGCGCGGTATGGATTATTTTTATTACTACATTCCCACCCAGCGCGAGATCAAAGATTTCGAGTTCGTATTGACCGTTGACCGGCTGCCGGTTTCGCTCTTGAACTACCCCGAGGGTGTACTTACCCCAACCAGCATCCAATCGACCAGCGATGGACAGGGTTCGGTACTGACCTGGAAGCTCGACCGGGCGATTACCACCACCGGGATGGGCGTGGCGCTCTTGCAGCCCGAACAGCCCGGTGAGGATGTGCTGCGCGTGTTGGTCAACAGCCCGTATGCTATCACTATGCTGGGGACGATGCTGGCGTTGACCCTGCTGATCCTGGGACGGCCGGTGCAGTTCCTCGACCTGGCCTTGATCGCGGCGGTGTACTGCGTGCAGTTCCTGGTGATGGCCGGGGTGAGCGATTTCTTCTTCGGTTTCTGGGGTTCGATGATCCTGGGGGCGCTGCTGACCGGAGCAATGACCTTCCTGCTCTTCCGGCGGCTGGATTCTAAATTGCTGAAATGGCTGATCTTTGGATTAGTCGGTTTCTTCACACTGGTCTACCCGCTTTCCGGCCTGCTCGACCAGGTTACCTATCGCGACTCCTTCGACAACCTCGTGCTGGTGGGGATGATCATTTACATCTTTGGGTTGACCCTTTACCGCCGCCGCCAGACTGAATCCGTCGAGTCGGCGCTTTAGTCTTTCACTACAGCGAATTTTGGCGAGACGCCAATCATGTCTCTATTCGACTGGATCATTGAAGAACCTTCGCTGGGCCTGATCGCGCTGACGGCCGCGGTGGTCTATCTGATCACCCTGCTGGCAAGGGGAACCGGCGCGCGCAATAGCTTCTGGGGCTGGCTGCGCCACATCTTACGGGCTGTGATACAGGCTGCGTTGCTGATTGGCTTGATCGTGGGCTGCCGGGGTGTCCTCATTTATGTGCACGATGTGTATTCCCGCGATCACCATGACGTTTTGCGTGCGGATGTGAACGCAGAGAACGATCGCTGGGGTGGTTCGGTCAAGCAATATGAACTCAAAGTGAAGCACTACAACACCGCCAGATCGGCCGAACGGATCATCGAGCAGAACAGCATTGCGCGCTTCGATGGGCAGGCGACGTTTTCGCTGGCCCACACCGGGCAGCCTGCCGGTTCTTTCAACAGCTACCGGATTGAGGCGCGCTACGAATACGATGTAATCAATGAAGCTGACGTAGCCACCAATACAATGTTTGGTTTTCCATTGCCGCGGGCGCGCAAGCTTTTCGAGAACTTTCAAGTTATCATGGATGGCCGCGATCTTAGCCCGGAACTGCGTTTTGTCGGTGAGGAAGTGCACTGGTGGCTGTTGATGCAGCCCGCTCAGAAAGCGACCATTGTGGTGACCTACGCCACCACCGGGATGGATGGTTATCTGTATGCGCTCGAGGAAGCGCGTGAACTGCGGGACTTCCATTTCACGCTGACACTGATGGACGATTCCCCACATTACATCCTGTACGATCTCAGAGATGTGAGCATGGTGGGCAAAAATATTGGATCTGAAATGGGTTTGGATGAGGTGCACGTCTGGGATTTGGACCGTGTCGTCGTTGCCCCCCAAATTGGAATGGCTTACAGGAAAACCAAAATTCCCTATAACCCTTATGAAGATATGGAAAGAACGCTGGCGTTTGCGCCCAACGGCTACGTGATCCTGGCGGCCTTGTGGGTGCTTTCGACCCTGATCCGGCGGGAACCGGTGAGCTTGTTCCAACTGGCTGCGCTTTCCGGGATCGGTTGCCTGTTCCCG
>JBNKDB010000228.1:0-1905 GCA_050288045.1 Anaerolineales bacterium
ATCGTCATCTTGACCTGCTCGGCCATGCGTTCACCGATCAGCAGGTTGTACTTGTTGCGCACGTATTGCAGGATGTCCTGGTCCATTTCGTCACCGGCCACGCGCAGCGAACGCGCCGTGACCACACCACCGTGGGAGTACACAGTTACTTCGGAGGTACCGCCACCGATGTCGACGATCATGCTGCCACCAATCTCGGTGATCGGCAGGCCGACGGCCAGGGCGGAAGCAGTGGGTTCGGCGATCAGGTATGCAGCGCGTGCCCCGGCCAGCATGGCGGCATCGTAAACGGCGCGTTTTTCGACTTCGGTCACGCCGGAAGGCACGCCAATCACCACACGCGGGCGGGGGACCGGGACGATGCTCTGTTGGTGAGCACGGTCGATAAAATAAGCCAGCATTTCTTCGGTAATTTCGAATTCGGAGATCACGCCGTCGCGCAGCGGCCGCACAGCGACCATTGCGGCAGGGGTGCGCCCTACCAGGGCCTTGGCTTCTACACCGACGGCAATCGGTTCGCGGGTACGCTTATTGACCACCACCCAGGAAGGTTCGTTGATGACGATCCCCTTGTTCTTTACGTGAACCAACGTGTTGGCGGTGCCCAGGTCTATGCCGATGTCAAGGGAGAAGAACCCTAAAATCCAGTTTAGGGGGTTGAAAGCCAAGTGAAACTCCTAAGTTTAGCGTGAGGTTGAATGTTCCATGCTTTGCAGTCGTTGAAAACCATGCCCAGTCTGCCCGGAGGTGGAGAAGCCCCGTGGGATTCTTGACCTTGGTGATCCTGGTATTTTCAAATCTGCGAAGTTTGCTGGTATTGGACCAACCTCCAAAAGCGCCGTATTATACCACGCCGACATCGTGAGTGGATGAGTTGTGCATTAATTTACAAAACGGCTTATCCTGATAATTATATTGGGTAAACGTGGATATTACAAATGGTTGGGATTGGAAATTGGCTGTTTTTGGGCAATCAGGAGTGTGAAACGATATTCGTGAAGTGAGAATCGTGTAACGTATTTGAAGATAGGAAGTAATATTGGCTGACATGCCTTGTTTTCCTGTTTACTTGTCTTCCGACAGATACTGTACGATTTATTGTCTCGGCTGATGAATCACATATTTCGATTCTCGAATCTCGTAAATTTTATTCTTTCTACGGTATAATGTGCCCTCAATAACGCTTTTGCATAGGAGGCTGTTATCGGAAATATTTGAAAACTCTACGGAAAAGAGAGCGCATGGCCCTTCTTTGGAATTAGGAGAAGGGTGACGAGGATGAGGGTTCCTCCCCGCTAGGGGAGGCTAACCGGCAAATGGGGGAAGTTGGAGATTGCCGGGAAAATCGACAGATCAGCGGAAGCCCTCTGGGTGCGCCACCACCCACTATCTTTTCCCTCCAATCGGAATCCCGCCCACAAAGTGCCAGGGCAACCTGGAAAACAAAACGGCGAGAAAGCTGGCAGCAATACGAATTGAATTATGCAAGCGGAATGCAATCAGAATTGCAGGCTTCGGGTCTGTCTGGCTATTCCGCACCCCAAATAGATTTGGAGGGATTCCACAATGTGTGGCATCGTTGGATATATCGGGCCGCGTGACGCGACGCCGATTATTTTGAATGGATTGAAGCGGCTGGAATACCGCGGGTACGATTCCGCGGGTCTGGCCGTATTGCAGCAAGGTGAGATCAAGGTTCGCCGCGACGCCGGCAAGCTTTCGCGCCTGGTATCGTTGGTGGGCGATTCGCCCGTCAATGGTGACCTGGGCATCGGGCATACACGCTGGGCAACGCATGGCGAACCCAACGCTCGCAACGCTCATCCGCACCTGGGCATGACCGGACGAGTGGTGCTGGTGCATAACGGCATCGTCGAGAATTTCTTGGAACTGCGCGAAGAACTG
>JBNKDB010000229.1:0-2123 GCA_050288045.1 Anaerolineales bacterium
GCGCGATGGGCTGAAGATGGCGTATGACCATCATCCTGACCTGGTGATCCTCGATATCATGATGCCAGAGATGGACGGCTATGAGGTCTGCAAACGGTTGCAAGAGATGAGTGATGTGCCAATCTTGATGTTGACGGCCAAGGCCGAGAAGGACGATCTCCTGCGCGGTTTCCAGGCCGGAGCTGCCGATTACCTGACCAAACCTTTTATCATCACAGAATTGGAATACCGCATTCGCGCTTTGCTTAAGCACACGACCAACCGGGCGCGTGAAGAAAGCAACATCTATGAGTACGGCTCGTTGAAGGTCGACCTGAAGCAAGGGCGTGTCTTCCGCGATAATGAACAGGTTCCGCTCACGCCAACCGAATTCAGGTTGCTTAGTTATCTGATCCGCAACCGCGGTACGGTGATCGGGCATGAAGAACTGATTCGCAGGGTGTGGGGGACCGGCTATCTTTTAGACCCAGATGGCGGCAAAGCGTCTTTACAGCTTTACGTCAGTTATCTACGTGATAAGATCGAGGATGATCCCAAGGATCCATATTTTATCCGTACGAAGTGGGGCGTAGGTTATTTCTGGTACGTGCCGGAGACCGAAGTACAACCTTAGCTTTCTAAAAAATCTCCTCCAAACAGCAACTCTCAGCACCCTCTGAAAATCGTTCAGAGGGTGCTCTTAATAATTCTAAAAAAGTTCTAAGATATATCAGACAATTCTTGTAGTAAATTGGTCATGAATTATTGGAAAGACCAATTTTGTGTGTATTACAAGTGTTGGAACTATCAGCAGCATTAGAAATTATTGTAAGATTTCATTCTAATAAGTGCAATCATCTTTTATGGGGGTAAAAGATGGCTCCAACCTTGAAAATACAGACATTACAGTTGCAATGTCGTTATCCGTTTATAAGCATCTTTTAGGTACTGGTTCGGAAAGGAATTGGTGCCATAAGGAAATGGTTGGAGGAGGTAGACCGTGATGTCCTCGCTTTCAAGGTTAGATACTGGTGTGAACCCAGTAGTTGATACAAAGATCAATGCGGCCAGCCAACGTGTTCCGATCCGGACACAATGGTTCTTGTTCACCACTTTTTTGGTGGTGAGTGATTTATTCATGACGGGGCTGGCATTCTTGTTGGCTTATTATGTACGGTTTGAACTGAACATCCCGGTATTCAACCTGGAGGTTACGCCTTCGTTCGATTTCTATACCCGCCTGATGCTGATCATGCTACCGTTCTGGATTGGCCTGTACTGGGTACGCGGGTTATACGACCGTAAAAACCTATTGGGGGGCACCAAAGAATATTCCCTGGTTTTCAACACAACCACGATGGGATTGTTCTTGATGATCGCTACCCGTTTCCTCTTCTCTGATGACTTGATCTTCGCCCGGGGTTGGCTGGTGATTTCCTGGGTGTTTGTCTTTTTCTTTACCTCACTCAGCCGCTTCTTGCTGCGCCGCCTGGTTTATTTCCTGCGCCGTTTTGGGTATTTCCTTGCTCCGGCAATTATCGTCGGTGCCAATGCCGAAGGTATTTCCCTGGCAGAGCAATTGATGAGCTGGGAGACATCGGGTTTCCACGTGATCGGTTTTGTGGACAAGAAACTAAAGCCTGGTGCAAAGGTATACCGCCATTTGAACTGCCTCGGCAAGGTGGATGAATTGGAAGCAATCATCGACCAGCATCAAGTGCGCGAGATCATCCTGGCGACCAGCGCAATTTCGTCCCGCGATAAGATGCTGGATATTTTCAAAGAATACGGCGTGAAGAATGACGTCAATGTGCGGTTCTCCTCCGGCCTGTACGAGATTATCACCACTGGCCTGACTGTGAACCAGTTTGCATTTGTCCCGTTGGTGGGAGTCAATAAAGTTCGCTTGACCGGGGTCGATATGGTGTTGAAATTCATCCTCGACTACGTGTTGACAATCCCTGCCTTGATCGTGATCTCACCCATTCTGTTGCTGATCGCCATCGCCGTTAAGTTGGATTCGCCTGGGCCGGTAATTCACCGTCGCCGGGTGGTAGGCGTAAATGGTAAAGAGTTCGATGCGTTCAAGTTCCGCACGATGCGAGTGAATGGCGACGAAATTTTGGAGCAATATCCGGAATTGA
>JBNKDB010000230.1:0-3169 GCA_050288045.1 Anaerolineales bacterium
GGAAGTAAATCGGCATATTTATCGCTGGGGGGCTCCCAGGCAAAATTTACCATATTCCCAATGCAAAAATTGCTTTGCTCAGGAACCGGAGTCACTTGCGGATCAGGAATAAGTGTTTCTCTGCACAGTGAAAGCGAATAAAGATTGTCACCCAGTTTAATAAGTAGTTGATCGTGATTATTCCAATCAAGGGCCCCCGTATTGGAAGCAAAGCTTGTTACCTGGAATTCGGTTTCTGTTACTAAAGAGAAGATGAAAATATTCCTAGCACCATATCTGTCGCTAGAAAAGGCAATATATTGTCCATCCGGTGACCAGATTGGAGACCCATCATACGCATCGTTCGATACGATCTTCTTTGTAGTGCCCTCAATGGCGTTATACAAGTAGATGTCCCCTTTGGACAAAGGTATTTTCCCATCCGCTAAAGATGCACCGCTATATGCTATTTTCGTTCCATCAGGTGACCATGAGGCTCCCCATACATAAAAATCCGGGGGCGAAATCTTTTCTGTTTCATCAGAAAGAAGATCATAGACAAATAAATCATTTTCCTGGGATGCTTCAGCATGACGCAGATACAAAAATGATCTTTCATCTGGAGCTACTTCCTGGCCATACCCCTGAGCAATATATTGTTCACTTTGAAGTTCTGCTGGGTCCATGGGCGAATCTAATACCTCATCGAGGTGGATCTCAAAAATTACGTAGGGGGAACCTGGCCATTCGAGCTTAGAAGGGGGAATTATCATCGACGCCAGCAATTTATTACTGTTAGGAAACCAGCTTGCATTAACAAATTCATATTGATAGCCTTTATTAGCTGCGATCACCCTGGTTTCGCCGCTATCTACATCTTGGATCACAACTTGGCTACTATCATTGATATCAGCAACAAATGCAATCGAATTGCCATCTGGAGACCACCTTGCCCCGATAGGGTTCCTGAAATCTTTTGCCAACTGAACAATTTCTGATTCACACACCACCTCCGTATTTGTAGCTGTTGGGACTTCTTCAGTTGGAGGAACAGCATTTGTAGCTGCTAAGATTTCCTCAGTTGGAGGAACAGCTGACTGGTCCGTACAGGCCCCAATCAATACTGCGAGTATAAATATCCCAAAAATCCGGTATGTCATGGGCGCACATCCTTCCCCGTCAATAACATGATTATTTCAAGTGTAGCGGCTCAAAGCAGGCCAATACCACCTGGCATTATAGTCTATCCAGCCAGTTTCGACATTGTTACGTCGCCCGATGTAACTATCAAAGAACTTATCGCGTCAAGTGCCTCCTGCCCTCCAACCGATCACGGAATGTAATTTGTACTAATTTTCTCAAATTTGGTGATATAATTCACACACCAACAAAACGGTATGGGGCAGAGCTTATGCCGTGTGCCGCCTTTCGAAGAAAATAGGAGTATGGAAGTGAAACGTGTTGCAAGTGTAGGAATAATTTTGATTCTGGTTGGTCTCTTCACCGCCTGTAGTGCGCCAGCCCTTAGCGTCTCGGATGTGTGGGCTCGCCCGGGTACGGTGGACAACAACAGCGCCGTGTATTTCGTGATCGACAACCCCACCGCCACGGAGGACGTGCTGCTCAGTGCCTCATCCACCGTTGCGCAGGCCGTCGAACTGCACGAATCGATGATGGACGGCGATGTGATGAAAATGGTGCCTCAAGAGAACGTTCCCGTTCCAGCCAGGGAACAGGTTCAGTTCAAACAAGGTGGACTGCACGTCATGTTGATCGGCTTGACCCAGGATTTGAACCCCGGCGACCACTTCACGGTCAATCTGAATTTTGAGAACGCCGGAGAGATAACTCTGGACGTGGAAGTCAAAGAGCCGTAGGAAGATGCAGGATAAAAAATTGCAGGATGCAGGCGGCTCTGCGAGCCGCTAATGCAAATTGTAGTGCAGATTGTGGTGAGTCTGCTTGAAACGAGGCTTCCTAGAAAATTGGGTGTGATTAGAATTTCCCCCACCCCTTACCTTCAAAAACATTCAGTCGACTCCCCTTCTCCCTCCGGGAGAAGGGTGGCGGCGTAGCCGCCGGGATGAGGGAAGTTACCAGCCAAATTTCAAAGAGCAATCAATTACCCTGACCTGTGGAGATAAACCCAGATTCTTCATCGAGGCATTTCGAGAGCAATAGAAACAAAAAAACGGGTATCTCTCGATACCCGTTCTTCTTTATAATGCAATGCTGTTTTAGAACACCAACGCATCCACCATCATGGCCAGGAAAATGAACGCCAGGTACATGCTCGAATAGCGGTACATGTGATAAGCCACCTTGTTACCGCCCTCGCGCCACACTTTCCAGGCCAGGTAGATCAACGCCCCACCGAAGATCAAGGCCGAAACCAGGAAGATGCTCCCGGCAATGTTGAAAACCGGCATCAATAGCGTCAGCGCAACCAGTTCCAGGGTGTAAATAAAGATTTGCCAACGGGTTTCCTGCTTGCCACGCACCACCGGCATCATCGGAATCCCGGCGCGTTCGTAATCCTTGCTGCGGATGATCGCCAGCGCCCAGAAGTGCGGCGGTGTCCACATGAACACGATCGCAAACAGGAACAGCGAGGGAATGTTCAGGCTGCCGGTTACGGCGGCCCAACCCACCAGCGGCGGGATTGCCCCTGCCCCTCCACCGATCACGATATTCTGCACGGTCGATTTCTTCAAGAAGATACTGTACAGCAGCACGTAATAGATCATGCCTGCCAATGAAAGCAGCGCCGCCAGCAAATTGACCAACGCCGCCAGCAGGTAGAAGGAGATCAGTAACAGGCCAACCCCAAAGGCCAATCCTTCAGCAGGCGTCATCCGGCCCGCGGCAATCGGGCGCTTGGCCGTGCGCTGCATGCGCGTGTCCAGTTCACGGTCGATGTACATATTCACCGCCCCGGAACCACCCGCCGCCAGCGCCCCACCCAGCATCGTCCAGAAGGTCAGCCAGAAGGAAGGCAGCGCCTTGCCACCGACCACCATCCCGGCGTAAGTGGTGACCAATAGCAATACCACGATGATCGGTTTGGTCAACGTCAGTAGGTCACGCGCCCGCTGTTTGCCATCCACAGGGGTGGCAGCTTCGCGGCGCTCTGCTTCCGTGGTGCGAGCAGCCAAGCCAATCCCGGTCAACAAGATTGCCATTGCGGCCC
>JBNKDB010000231.1:0-4784 GCA_050288045.1 Anaerolineales bacterium
ATTTACCTGGACCCGGGTTGCGGAACAATACGATACGTTGTATGACCAGGTGATCACTGAGCATTGGCGTTATGGCCGGAGTCGTGTATAACGATTGAACAAGGCGACGGCGAGCCTTACACACATCTGGAGTATCAGACCCAACGCGTGTCTTGCACCGAACTAACAGTTCCACGCTTGACCGCCCTATAGCCATGCGCTATACTTGCGCATCGTTCATCATGGTGAATTTAAACACCATATGCGATCGTAAGTCAGTGTAAAACCGCGCCCTGAGCGCGTTTTTTGAAAGAGGATTCAGATGCCAAAACGTACCTATCAACCCAAGAAGCGGCGGCGTGTTCGTGTACATGGTTTCCGCAAGCGTATGCAAAGCAAAGACGGTCGTCGGGTGCTGAAAAGCCGCCGGACGAAGGGCCGCAAGGTCTTAACGCCAACCATGAGCAATCACGTCAAGAAGATCAACTGGAAGAGCTAGGCCGTTCACGGCCTGGTGATCGCGTTCCAGATTGCCTCTACAGGGCATGAGGTGAAGCGAAGATATCGCCTGAGGAAGTCAGCGGACTTTGAGCGGGTGCGGCACACGGGTAAGTCTTATGCCCACCCGCTTGTTATATTGATTTCCACCCCTGTAGAAGACGCCACGATCCGTGTTGGTGTTTCGGCGGGCAGATCGGTCGGCAACGCGGTCCAACGCAACCGGGCAAAACGCAGAATCCGGGAAGCGATTGCCCCCCTGCTTGCAGACCTTCCTCCCGGACACGACCTGGTTATCCTTGCCAGAAAAGCAATGGGGAATACCAAAACCCCACAAGTGCAGCACGCGTTGGTTGCTTTACTGAAACGGGCCAACCTGTTATCCAGAGATTATGAGCACAGACCAAGCGAAAATCGATGAGGGTGTGTATTTCCAGGAATCCATTCCTGAACACCGTTCCCCTGCCTTGCGAGATCTGCCCCTGACAGTCGGAAATTTACCGCGCTTGCTGCTCCTGATCCCTATCCGCATTTACCAGTTGACGATCTCACGCGCCCTCCCGGTCGATACCTGCCGCTTCTACCCCACATGTTCCCATTACGGTTACCAGGCCATTTTCAAATATGGCTTTTTCAAAGGCGGGTGGATGGCCTTTACGCGCGTGCTCCGCTGCAACCCCTTTAACCCAGGCGGCTACGATCCGGTCCCTTGAACCGGCAGCACCTGGGTTTTTATCTTATCGGCAATCATACAAGGATCATAAAATAACCACATGACCAAAAGAAAACTATTCCTTATCCTCACCCTGAGCCTGGCAGCCCTACTACTGGGCGCATGCAGTGGGAGTCGTTTCCAGACCACAAGTTGGCCGGGTGTAACCTACGACCCAGAAACTGAACAAATTTACGTTGCCTACAACCAACAGGTCTACGCTCTGGATACCGCCGGGGAAGAGCAATGGCGTTTCCCCGCTGAAGCCAATGCGCGTGCCACCTACTACGCCGCCCCGGTCATCGCCGGAGATGGCAGTATCCTGGTAGGCGGTTACGACAACGTCCTTTACAAAGTAGATGAAGATACCGGGATCGGCGAGCCGATATTTTCCGATGCCCCCAACCGCTACATTGCCAGTCCGCTGGTAACAGAGGAACGCATCTACGCCACCAACGCCAATCATGAGTTGTACGCCTTGAGCCTGTCCGGTGAAGAGAGTTGGGAATTTGAAACCGACCAATCCATCTGGGCCAGCCCGGTCGTCGATGGCTCCACCATTTATGTAGTCACGTTGGCAGGCAATCTGTACGCCCTGGACAAAAGCAACCACACCGAAATCTGGGACCAGCCGGTCAATTTCGGTGGCGCGATCGTCAACGCTCCGGTGATCGATGCCGACGGCACCCTGTACGTGGGATCGTTTGGCAACACAGTTAGCGCGGTCAGCCCGGCCGGGAATGTACGCTGGCAGTTCCCCACCGAAGCCTGGGTATGGGCCACACCGCTGCTGGTCGACGGTACACTTTATGTCGGCGACCAAAGCGGGATGATGTATGCCATTGACGCCACCACCGGCAGCGAGATCTGGTCGGCAGACTTGAAGAGCACCATCTTGAGCACCCCGGTGCTGTTTGAAGATGCGCTCTACATCGGCACCGAGAACGGCGAAGTTTTCACTATCAATCCGGCAGACGGTGCTTCCAAGAAAATCCAAAACGTGGATGGAAAACTGTTCAGCAATCCGGTAGTTGCCAACGATCTGCTGATCTTTGGTGTGATCAGTGAAGAAAGCGACGTGATCCTGGTCGCCCTGGAAACCAGCGGCTTCGAGCAGTGGTCGTTCGCCCCTGAAAAATAGGCTTTACGCTTAACGAAGGAAAACAATATGCTAGACCCGATTATCAACATCTTTTTGAATATCATGATCTGGATTTCCCAGGCCATTGAAAGTATTGGTATCGAACAGAGCTTTGGCTGGACGATCATTCTGTTCACCATCCTGATCCGCCTGGCCCTGTACCCGTTCACGGCTTCCCAGGTCAAGAGCGCCCAGGGCATGCAGGAAATGCAAAACTCCGAAAAGTGGCAGAAGATCCAGAAGAAATACAAGGACGACAAAGAAAAACTGGCTCAGGAGCAGATGAAGCTCTACCAGGAAATGGGCATCAACCCGTTGGGGTCCTGCTTACCCACCCTGCTGCAACTGCCAATCATCTTTGCGCTGTATTGGTCCGTGACGCGGGCCCTGGCTTCTACGCCCGTGCAACTGCTCGACCTGGCCCGCGTAATCAACGATGGCCTATTACACGTCTTGCCGTTGAACAGCACTTTCCTGTGGATGGACCTGGCCCAGCCCGAACGCCTGCATCTGGCTTTCTTACCGGAAAACTTTGGCATCCCCGTTTTGGCTATCTTAGTAACAGTCACTTCTTTCCTGCAAACCAAGTTGATGACGCCGACCACTTCCCAACCCGGTGACCAGGGTGCAGCCATGACCAAGGCCATGAGCCTCTACATGCCGCTGCTAATTGGCTGGATCTCCTATAGCTATGCCGCCGGTTTGGCGTTATACTTCTTTATCGGTAACATTGCCAGCATACTTCAGTATGCACTCATGGGCCGCCTGGATCTTAAAAATTTACTGCCGTCTGCAAAAACGGGTAAATAATTACAACCGAAAATGACCATTTTGGGTGGTGCGAAGCACTTCAGACAACCGAACCTGCTTAAGGGGAAGCGTTTCGCTTCGCTCAAAATGCGCTAATATTCCCTAAACCTTTGCGAGGAGAACATGAGCGAACACCGTGCTACTCTGGAAAAGATCGCCCCAACAATCGAAGAAGCGATTGCCATTGGGTTGGCCGAACTGGGCCTTTCCGAAGATAACGTGGAGATCGAAGTTCTGGACGAAGGCACCCGCGGTCTGTTTGGACTGGGTAATCGCCAGGCGCGCGTCCGCCTGACAGTCAAGGGCGACGCCCCTGATACACCTGTCCAGGCCAGCGAAGCGACAATGGAAGCGGAAGATTCAACCGAAGCAGAAGCGCCTGCCAAATCCGCACCGGAGGCCGAATACGACGAAGACGATCAGAACATGATCGCCGTCTCCCGGGAAACCGTGGCCGAACTGCTCGACAAAATGGGTGTGAAAGCAGACGTGAGCGCCCACCTGGGCGAAACCGATGACCCGCGCTTCCCGCCCCCCGTGGTCGTCGACATCACCGGAAATGATCTCAGCATTCTGATCGGCCGCCGAGCAGAAACCCTGAACGCCTTACAGTTCATCACCCGACTAATCGTCGGCAAAGAACTCGGCCGGGGCATCCACGTGATTGTCGATGTGGAAGGCTACCGTATGCGCCGCGAGCGCAACCTGCGCCAATTGGCGCGCCGTATGGCCAGCCAGGCCGTGCGCACCGGCCGCCGCCAGGTCTTGGAACCGATGGCTGCCAACGAGCGCCGCATCATCCACATGGAACTGCGTGACGACGACAATGTGACCACCGAAAGTATCGGCGAAGACCCCCGCCGCAAGGTGACCATCACCCCCAAACGCGGGTAAACGCAAGCAAGTACATCAGGCAGGTCGATTGACCTGCCTTTTTTAATTCTAAAAAGATTCACCACAGAGACGCGGAGGCACAGAGCATTAAAAACTCTGCGGCTTCGTGTCTCTGCGGTAAATAACATCGTGAGACTCCACTATGCAAAAACCTGAACCCATCATCGTTCTGCCCCTCTTCCAACCCGAGCGCGCTGCACTGCTCGACTTGCTGCGCAGCCTGGACGCGGCCGCCTGGGACGCCGCCACAGTCTGCCCCGGTTGGTCGGTGAAGGACATCGCCGCCCACCTGCTGGCCGACGACCTGGGCCTGCTCTCCCGCCAGCGCGACGGGCATAGTTGGCTACCGCCTCAATTCCAGCACATCGACTGGGATAACTGGGGAGAACTACTGAAATTCATCAACTGGCAGAACAACCTGTGGGTAGAAGCCACCCGGCGGCTCAGTCCCAATATTCTGATCGGCCTGCTGGAACACAGCAGCGCGGACATTTACGCTTACTTTGCCTCACTCGACCCCTATGCCAGCGGCGGGCCGGTCAACTGGGCCGGGCCGGAACCTGCCCCGGTCTGGCTCGACCTGGGCCGCGAATATACCGAGCGTTGGCTGCACCAACAGCAAATCCGTGATGCGGTCGCCGTTCCCGGATTGAAAGAACCCCAGCAGCTCGGCCCGGTACTGGAAACCTTCGTGCGCGCTTTCCCCCATACGTACCGCAATGTCAAGGTCGAACCAGGCACGTCGGTCAC
>JBNKDB010000232.1:0-2342 GCA_050288045.1 Anaerolineales bacterium
CTATTTAAATTCCATATTAATATTACTCTCTAATCTCCACCTCCACCACAAAACCGCCCTTGGCAATCGAGCCGATGATTGATACACTCTTTCCTAGGAGGAATCTCGATATCTACTCCAGGCTAACTTAATTCCGATATCGCTTATCGAGAAAACAAAATGCTACTGACCATTTCCACGACCCACTCCCCGGCAACCGATCTGGGCTACTTATTACACAAGCATCCGGCTAAGTTCCAAACCTTCCCAATGCCTTATGGTGAGGCACACGTGTTCTTCCCAGAAGTCGACGATCAGCGCTGTACGGCTGCCCTGCTGCTGGATATCGATCCGATCACCTTAGTGAGAGGCAAGAAAAAAGGCGGAAAGAGCGGGTTTGCTTTGCAGCAATACGTAAATGACCGGGCTTACGTGGCATCCTCATTTTTGAGCGTTGCCATCGCCAAAGTCTATGGTACAGCCTTATCCGGGCGCAGCAAAGACAAGCCCACATTGGCGGAAACCCCCATTCCCTTGATCGCAAAACTGGCCGTAGTACCGGACGCGAGCGGTGGCAATTTACTCAGAGAACTCTTTGAACCGCTAGGCTATGAATTGCATTTAAAGAAATATCCGCTTGACGAGCAATTCCCGGAATGGGGCCCCAGCCCCTATTTCACCGTCGAATTGTCCAATACCATACGGCTGTGTGACTTGCTCACGCACCTCTATGTGTTAATCCCCGTGCTCGATAACCATAAACATTACTGGGTTGGAGATGAAGAGATTGATAAACTATTGGCGCGCGGCGAAGGTTGGCTAGCGGAGCACCCTAAACGCGACTTAATCACAAAGCGTTATCTGAAACACCAACGCTCGTTAACTCAAGCGGCCCTTGAACAACTGATGTTGGGAGAATCCCTGAATGCAGCCGCAGCAGAGGACAGCCATACCCAAGAAGAAATAGAACTTGAAACGCCGTTGAGTTTAAACGAGCAACGCCTGAATGCAGTTATAGCTGTCTTGAAAGCCAGTCATGCCACGCAGGTACTGGATTTGGGCTGTGGGGAAGGAAAACTGATTCGTAAACTGCTGTCCGAACCCCAATTCACTAAAATTGTCGGTCTGGATGTCTCCTATCGCGCATTGGAAAAAGCCAAAGAGCGCCTACACCTGGATAGAATGTCCCCTATCCAACGCCAACGCATCCAGTTATTGCATGGTTCCCTGATCTATAAGGATAATCGCCTAAATAACTTCGATGCCGCCGCTGTGGTTGAGGTAATCGAACATATGGATGTAACCCGCTTGAAGACGTTCGAACATTTATTATTTGGACACAACCAACCGCAAACAGTAGTAATTACCACCCCCAACGCAGAATACAACGTGCGTTTTGAAACCTTACCGGCCGGGGAAACCCGCCACAAGGATCATCGCTTTGAATGGACGCGGGCAGAATTCCAAAGCTGGGCAACGCGCGTGGCAGACCAATACGGCTACACAGTGGAATTCCAACCGGTGGGGTTGGAAGATCCCGCGGTCGGTGCCCCCAGCCAGATGGGAGTGTTTGTAAGATGAATATCGCCATCCCTGAGCTCTCCCTGGTGATCTTAATCGGTGCGTCTGGTTCAGGCAAGTCCACCTTTGCACGCAAGCATTTCAAACCGACGGAAGTTATCAGCTCCGATTTCTGCCGTGGCTTGGTGTCTGACGATGAGAACGACCAGACAGTCACCGCGGCTGCTTTCGAGATTTTACACTTTATCGCTGCTAAACGATTGGAGCATGGCAAACTCACCGTAGTCGACGCCACCAATGTACAATCCGACGCGCGCAAGCCGTTGGTTGAACTGGCACGTCAATACCATTGTTTGCCGGTGGCCATTGTCCTGGATTTACCTGAGAGTGTATGCTGGGAACGTACCCAACAGCGCTCGGATCGAAACTTTGAACGACACGTCGTTCGTAACCACCGCAAACAGCTTCACCGTTCACTGAAACACCTCAAACGCGAAGGTTTTCGCCATATATTCCGGCTGACCTCGGAAGAAGAAATCGAGGCAGCAACCATTACGCGCCAACCGCTCTGGAACAATCTCAAACACGAGCATGGTCCCTTCGATATTATTGGCGATGTACATGGTTGTGGCGATGAACTGGAAGAACTCTTAGCCGAATTGGGCTATGTGCGCACGGGAGACACAGAACTCTACCAACATCCAGCGGGCAGGAAAGCGATCTTCCTGGGCGATCTGATGGATCGGGGTAACCGCAATCTGGATGTCTATCAGATCGTACGTGCAATGGTTGAAAACGGCAACGGCCTCTGCGTACCGGGCAATCACGATATGAAGCTGGTC
>JBNKDB010000233.1:0-3024 GCA_050288045.1 Anaerolineales bacterium
CCTGGCTTTCCAATATCCAGTCTCCATCCCTGGTGTTACCCTGGCAAATTTTCTGCGTCATGCGATTAATGCCCGTATGAAGGAGGATGATCCTGAGAGCAAAGGTATTTCTGTCCGCGATTTTCGCTGGTTGATGACCGAGAAAATGGACGGGCTGGATATGGATCATAGCTTTGCTGGACGTTACTTGAACGAAGGTTTCAGTGGCGGTGAGAAAAAGCGTGCGGAGATTTTGCAGATGGCTGTGTTAGAGCCGAAAATCGCTGTCCTGGATGAGACGGATTCCGGCCTGGATATTGATGCCTTGCGCATTGTGGCCGAAGGTGTCAACCATCTAAAAGGGCCGAACATGGGGGCATTGGTGATTACCCACTACCAGCGGATTCTCAACTATGTTCAACCGGAGCATGTCCATATTATGTATGATGGGCAAATTGTTGAGAGCGATGGACCAGAGTTAGCGCTGCGTCTTGAGGAAATGGGGTACGACTGGGTGCGTGAGAAATACAGCACCGCGAAGTAATTGCGCCTGCCAACTAGATAATGGGGATAAAACCATGACAGATGAGATTAGAAGCGATAAGCAGCTGACGCAGAAAGAGGCGGCGCTAAAGGATGTGCGTTATTCGTATGAGGAAACTTACGGTTTCCACGATGATATCGAGAATGCCTTCAAGAGTCAGCGGGGTCTCAACGCCGATATCGTGCGCCAGATCAGCAAGATGAAGGGCGAGCCGGAATGGATGACAGACTTTCGCCTTAGCTCCTACGAGACATTCTTGAGCAAACCTACCCCAACCTGGGGTGGCGATTTGAGCGGAATCGATTACGACAATATCTTTTATTATGTCCGGGCCACGGAGAAGCAGGGTCGTGAGTGGGATGAAGTTCCGGAAGACATCAAACGCACTTTTGATCGCCTGGGCATCCCGGAAGCCGAGCAAAAATTCTTGCAGGGTGTCAGCGCACAATACGATTCGGAATCTGTCTATCACAATATCAAGGCGGAACTCGAATCCAAAGGTGTGATCTTCCTCGATATGGACTCCGCTCTGCGTGAACATCCCGATCTGGTCAAGGAATATTTCAGCACCGTCATTCCCGCGTCAGATAACAAATTTGCCGCGATCAACAGTGCCGTTTGGTCGGGTGGATCGTTTATCTATGTTCCCCCAGGTGTAAAGGTCGAAATGCCGCTTCAGGCGTATTTTCGCATCAATACTCAGAACATGGGGCAGTTCGAGCGTACCCTGATTATCGTTGATGAAGACGCTTATGTTCACTATGTGGAAGGATGTACCGCGCCGACCTATTCATCCGATAGTCTGCACGCTGCTGTGGTGGAAATCATTATAAAGCCCGGTGGACGCTGCCGTTACACAACGATTCAGAACTGGTCGAACAACGTCTATAACTTGGTAACGAAACGTGCTGTCGCTTATGAAAATGCTACCATGGAATGGGTAGATGGAAATCTGGGCAGCAAGCTGACCATGAAATATCCGGCAGTTATCCTGGCAGGGGAGGGCGCTCATGGTGAGGTGCTTTCGATTGCTTTTGCTGGACGAGGACAGCATCAGGATGCTGGGGCGAAAATTACGCACCTTGCGCCGCACACCACCAGCCAGATCATCAGCAAGTCAATCAGTAAGGATGGCGGACGTGCCAGCTATCGTGGTTTGTTGAAGATCGTCGAAGGTGCTGACCATATCAAGAGCAATGTCGTGTGTGATGCGCTGCTCCTGGATGATGAAAGTCGTTCCGATACCTACCCCTACATCGAAGTGGACGCGAAAGATGTCACGATGGGGCATGAAGCCTCGGTTAGTAAGGTCGGCGAAGACCAACTGTTCTACCTGATGAGTCGCGGTATCTCCGAAGATGAAGCCAACGCCATGATTGTGAATGGCTTTATTGAGCCGCTTGTCAAAGAACTGCCGATGGAATATGCCCTGGAATTGAATCGCCTTATCGAGATTCAGCTTGAAGGTTCAATTGGGTAAATAGGAGATAAATGGCGTGGGAAATCTATCCCGCGTTGACTTGTTGATCGTGTAAAGTCGTAAAGGAGAACGAGTACGTGGTTACAGTACGCCGCCGGTCGAATGCACCACAAGCGCCGGATTATACACAGGCAGATGTTGAAGCGCTGAGTGCTGCGCATGGTGAGCCGCAATGGTTGCATGATTCCCGTCTTGCTGCCTGGGAATTGTACGCCAGTCTTCCGATGCCGACCCAGAATGATGAGGACTGGCGCAGGACGGATTATCGGCATATTCGCTGGAATGAGGCGGATAGAATGCTTGCCGCGAATGGTGCAACCATCAAGACTGTTCCGGCTATCAATCGTGAACCGCTTATAGGCGATAAACAGGGCGGTCTGCTGGTTTTTGTTGATGGCAAGTTGGTTCATCATGAGGTTTCCGAAGCCCTGACGAAACAGGGAGTCATTTTCACCGATTTAGTAACTGCCAGCAAAGACCATGCCGATCTCGTGCGTGAGAATTTGATGACAAAGGCTGTTTTGCCTTCGGATGGCAAATTCGCGGCCCTTCATGCTGCCTTGTGGACACACGGAGTTTTTCTGTATGTACCCCGGAACAAAGTCGCCGAGTTTCCCTTACATGTGGTGATGTACAATACCCAGTATGGGGCAAGTTTGGGCCACGTTCTGGTTACTCTGGAAGAAAATGCGCAAGCGACTCTGTTGGTAGAATATGTCTCGGCGGAAGGGTCTGCGCACTCGGCCTATATTGGCGCGACAGAACTGCTCGTTGGTGATGCAGCGAATCTGCGCTATGTGGCTTTGCAGGATTGGAATCGCCAGACATTTGAATTCAGCCATCAACGGGCGCGTGTTGGCCGTGATGCGAATCTGGACTGGATTATTGGCGCGATGGGCAGTCAACTGACCAAATCCTACCTGGAGATTGAACTGGATGGTCAGGGCGCAAATGCGCGTATGTCGGGCTTTTTCTTTGCCGACAAGGATCAACTCTTTGATCTTGACACACAGCAAAATCA
>JBNKDB010000234.1:0-7011 GCA_050288045.1 Anaerolineales bacterium
TGCGGGTTATCGGGCATGGCGGCGATACGAAATACTATCACAACGATTTCGACCTGCTACTCGAAGAGAATGTGGGCGTGTTCATTTCGTGCAATACTGCCGGATGCGGGGGATTTCCGCAATTGGCTTTCGATGCATTCGTCGACCACTACTATCCCGTCGAGTACGCATATCCCACATCGACCGGCGATTTCGACCAGCGCGCCGAACTGGTGACGGGACAGTATCGAACGACCCGGGTATCGCATTCCACTTTGGAAAAGATAAACATGCTTAACTGGACTACCGGCGTCACGGTCAACACGGCCGGCGAATTACTGATGATGGGGACGCGCTTTGTCGAGATCGAACCTTTTGTCTTCCAGAAGGTCGATGGCGATACCAAGCTTTTCTTCCACCAGGCCGCCGATGGCACAGTGGACTATATCGCCGTTAGCGGCCAGGCGGTAGCCTATGAACGGGTCGCGGGGCTGGATGCGCCGGGGCTAAACTTTCCCCTGCTGGGAATCAGCATCCTGTTCTTCCTCTCTGCGATTGTCAGTTGGCCAATCGTCTGGCTGGCGCGGCGGTACGGCTGCGAGACACCGGCACAGCCGCAATTGGCGCGGGTCGCGCGCTGGATCGCGTTGATCCTGGCGGTACTGTGCCTCCTCCTTGTGATCCTGTTCTGGACAACTGTGCTGGGTGCCGGGCACCTCTATGACGATTTCATGCCGATCAAGGTGTGGACGGTGGTGTTTGTCGGCATCGTTGGGACAGCAATTGCCGCGCTCATCTTGACGATCGTGGCCTGGTTGAAGGGGTTCTGGCGCGTACCGGCCCGCGTGCATTACACGCTGGTCACACTCTCCGGCTGGGCTTTCATCTGGTTCGTGTTCTACTGGCACCTGCTGACACTCTAGGATTAACGACAACAGCGACGTGAAAGCCGGTAAGCTACTGGAATAATATGTGGTTCTCATTGACTTTCACTTGAGACTTCACTGAAAAGAGCAAAAAAGATACTTGACAACAGTCCAGGTATCTTTTAGAATGCTTTTGCTCCGATGGGGAGTAGCTGCCCGAATTATCGGGAGGATAGTCGTCAATACGGAAATAAAAATTCCCGGCTATCTGAAAGAAAAAGGCAAGACCATCGTTATTTTAGCGATGGTCTTTTTTTATATCTATGCTTCTGCCACAGGCAAGCAAACGATTACTGATATTGGTTGAAAGCAGACAATGAATAGAAAATGACTGGTGGAGGTACCATGATCGCTGAAATTGAAACTTTTATTCTTTCGACAACGCACACGCTGTACAATGCCTGGGGGTGGTTTGGCGTGGCGATCTTGCTGATTTTCGAAAACGCGACCGGAATCACGCCCAGCGAAATCATTCTGGGCCTGGCTGGTTGGATGTTGATCGCTGATAACCAGGCCCATCCTTCCATGATCCTGATTGGCGGGCTTTATGCTGCGGTCAGCAGCGTGCTGGGCGCTTCGATCACCTATTGGGTTGCCCGCTTAGGTGGCCGCCCGGTAATTGATAGATTTGCAAAATGGATCCGGCTAAATCCAGATCACATTACCAATGCAGAAAAACAATTTCAACACTGGGGCACAAGTCTCGTTCTGGTTGGCCGCATGATGCCCGGCATCCGTACCCTGATCAGCATCCCGGCTGGATTGGCAAATATGCCCTATATATCATTTTCTATCTCCACTTTCATCGGTGCCTATATGTGGTGCACGCTCTTGATTGGAGCCGGGTATCTACTTGGAGTTGAATGGCCGCTAATCAGCGCCTACTTGAAGCAGTATCTCCCCTACTTGTTGATTGGAGGATGCTTGATCCTTATCCTGTTCTTTATCTTCAAGCGCCGAAAGCTACCAGCCACGACTTATCTCAATGAAGGCAAATAGATACTTAGTATCATACGATTCTCTTTAAGTAGTTCACATTCCCTAATACGCTACTTGCTAAACGGGCCGCACAGGGACATTCGGTTCATCAAATTCTCCCAATTCAAAAAGTCCGCCAAGGCGGACTTTTTGAACATACCCCAGGTGCGAATCGAACGCACAACCTAGGCTTTAGGAGAGCCTCGCTCTGTCCTTTTGAGCTACTGGGGCAAGGACATCATCAGAATGATGCAAAGCTATTATAGCAAAGAGCAAAGCTTGCTTCAAGCTGAGTTTACATAAAAGCAAACGAGGAATCCAATTGAATGGGCTCCTCGTTTTGGTTACAGCATAATTGGGCCGGTACCCTAATCCAGCTTTCCGGTAGTGATCGCCTGCTTGACTTCGGCAATCGCCCGGGTGACGTGGATTTCACGCGGGCAGGCCACTGTGCAGTTGAAGGCCGTGCGACAACGCCATACGCCCATCTCGTCGGCCAACACATCCAGGCGTTCTTGCGCGCCCTGATCGCGGCTGTCGAAGACGAAGCGATGGCCGTTGACGATCGCCGCCGGGCCAACGTAACGCTCATCTGCCCAGAAGGATGGGCACGATGTCGTGCAAGCCGCGCACAAAATGCACTTGGTGGTATCGTCGAAACGCTCGCGTTCTTCCTGGCTTTGCAAGCGCTCCTTGCCATCAGCGGGGACTTCATCGTTGAGCATATACGGCAACACGGAGCGGTAACTCTCAAAGAATGGTTCCATATCTACCACCAGGTCCTTGACGATGGGCAAACCCAGCAGTGGTTCCACCTTGATGTGATCCGAACCAACGTCCTTCACCAATACCTTACAGGCTAGGCTGTTAGCCCCGTTGATGCGCATGGCATCCGAACCGCACACGCCGTGGGCGCATGAACGCCGGAAGGAGAGTGTACCATCCTGATAATCCTTGATGTATTCCAAGATATCCAGCACACGATCGGTGGGTTCAGCCTCGACCGTAAAGATATCGTACGCTGGTTTGGTGCGACCGGCCTCCGGGTTGTAACGGAATACTTCTAATGTGATCTGCATAGATACCTTCTCTCTAATACACGCGTTCTTTGGGTTCGTACTTGGTTTGCGTGACCGGTTTGTAGCGTAATTCGATCTTATCTTCCTTCAACCAGGCCAGGGAGTGCTTCATCCACTCGGCATCATTACGCTTGGGGAAATCCTCGCGGGCATGTGCGCCGCGGCTTTCCTTGCGAGCCAGCGCCGCTTCGGCGGTGACTTCGGCCACATCCAACAGCGCACCCAATTCCCAGGTGTTGAGCAGGTTGGTATTGAACAGCTTGCCCTTATCATCCACGCCCACCTTTTTATAGCGCTCGCGCAGTTCGCGAATCTTTTTGACCGCTTCAGACATGCCCTTTTCCTCACGGAACACGCCCACATCGGCGCTCATCACCTGCTTCATCTCTTTGGCAATGTCGGCGGCGCGCTCTTCGCCAGAGTTATTGAACAAGTGGTCCAACTGCTGGCGGGTAAAGTCGGTAGCATCGCCTGGCAGCGGTTGGAAGCTGGCACCTTTGGCGTGCTCTGCTGCCCGCAGCCCGGCCTGTTTACCAAACACCACAATATCGAGCAATGAATTGGTGCCCAGGCGGTTAGCGCCATGCACAGATACACAGGCCACCTCTCCGGCGGCGTACAGGCCGGGCAGCATGGTCTTGTTCTCGTCGATCAGTACCTCGCCAAATTGGTTGGTGGGGATACCGCCCATGGCATAATGTGCGGTCGGTTGCACGGGCATCGGCTCTTTCATGGGATCGACGCCGATGTACGTGCGGCAGAAGTCGATGATGTCGGGCAGTTTCTTCAGAATTTCCTCACCGGTCACGCGGTAAGGCGTACCATCCGGGCGCACGCGCCCATCAAGTTCAGCGTATTTATTGACCGTCTCTGGGGTAACATCCAGATACATATAATTCTTGCCGTGGATACCGCGTCCCTCGCGCATCTCAATATACATCGAGCGGCTGACCACATCGCGCGAGGCCAGGTCTTTGACGGTGGGAGCATAATCGCCCATGAAGCGTTTGCCCTCGTTATTGAGCAGTACACCACCCTCACCGCGCACACCCTCTGTGATCAGGATACCCAGCTTGAAAATGCCGGTCGGGTGGAATTGGAAGAATTCCATATCCTGGGCGGGGATACCGCGCCGTAACGTAATTGCCACGCCGTCGCCGGTGTAAGCATAAGCATTGGAAGTTACTTCCCAAACACGGCCGTGCCCACCGGTAGCGAAGATCACCGCTTTGGCATGGAAGACATGCAGTTCACCGGTTGCTAATTCCACAGCCACTACACCCGCCACCTGCCCGTCGCTCATCACCAGATCGAGCACGTGGAACTCATCGAAGAAGGTGACCTCACGCTTGATGCACTGCTGGTACAGGGTTTGCAGGATCATATGCCCGGTGCGGTCGGCGGCGTAGCACGAGCGCAGTACCGGCTTGCCGGTATCGTTATTGGTGTGGCCGCCAAAGCGCCGCTGGGCAATGCGCCCCTCTTTGGTACGCGAGAACGGCAGGCCCATGTGCTCCAATTCGTAGACCACAGCGGGCGCTTCCTGACACATGAACTCGATCGCATCCTGGTCGCCCAGGTAATCGCTGCCTTTGACGGTATCATAGGTATGCCACTCGGCGCGGTCCTCCTCCAGGTTGCCGAGCGCGGCCCCAATACCACCCTGCGCGGCACCGGTATGCGAACGCGTGGGATACAGTTTACTTAATACGGCGGTCTTGGCACCCTTGGAGGCATACAGCGCCGCCATCAGTCCGGCACCCCCTGCGCCGACGATAATCACTTCGTATTGATGTTGGTTGGTCATAAGTTACTTCTTCTTATCCTTAGAGAGCGGCCAGGTGCTTGCTGGCCGAGGCAATGATGGCAATCGCGCCCATGGCGCTCACTACGAGCCAAAAGACGAACAAGACCCAGGCCAAAACTTTCTGGGCCTGCTCGCCATGCACGAAATCGTTGAGTACCTGGCGCAGACCGTTGACACCGTGTGCGAAGGCAAATCCCAGCAGTAGGATGTCGTAGACCTGCCAGCCGATGCTGGCCCAGCGCATGACCACATAGTCCAGGTCAATGGCATGCACGCCGACGATCACATCCTGGATGAGCACATGCCCCCACACCAACGGGATCAGCAAGATAGCGCTGTAGCGCATCCATTTCCAGGCAACGGTTTCGTAATTGCGCGGCTTGTCAATTTGTCGGGTTGTAGTTGTCATCTCAATTCCCTATCCACCAAGCAAGTTGGTATTGTGGATCAACAACGCGCGGAACATCCAGACCGCGGCAGGCAGCCACAACAATACACTAACCACCAATACCGTCCGAGCTGCCTTACGCTGCGCGTCAATCGTCCACTTATCGGACAGCCACATATCCACGACGGCGATACGCAGGCCGTTCACACCATGGAAGATCACGGCAAAAACCAGGCCGATCTCACCGAGCATGAAGAGCGGATTACGATAGAGTTGAATTGCATGGTCGTACAGTTGGGGAGCAAAATAAACGAACGATGTATCCACGATATGGATGGATAAGAACAACAAGGTTCCCAGGCCAGTCAGGCGGTGCAGCAGGAAAGATAGATGCCCTTCCCCGCCGCGGTATTTCAGATACCCCGTCAACGTGGTCTTTAATGAGGCGATCAACGCCGCCATATAAACCTCCTTCAGATGAGCAATCAGGGTAATTGTAGCGTTATGCTAAATAATACCAGATTTGTTGGATTATGCAGCAACTCTCAAACATCTACTTCCAAAAATTGCGGCATCATTTCCTTGAAAAACCCTTGACTTGGAGTTAACTCCAGGTGATACACTATACCTGGAGGTGCAGCATGAGAATCTCAGAAATCAGTGAACAATGTGATATTTCACCAGATACGTTGCGTTACTATGAACGTGTCGGTCTTATTCCAACTGTCAACCGCAGTAAAAGTGGAATCCGGAACTACGACCAGGCCGATGTAGAGTGGGTTGGTTTCATCAAATGTATGCGTAGTGCTGGGCTTCCAATAGAAGTGCTAACAGAATATGTCGACCTTGTTCAGCAAGGCGACCGTACAAATGAGGCCAGAAAACAAATTTTGATTGAGCAGCGTGCCCAGGTTCAGGCCAGAATTGCAGAAATGCAGCAAACATTAGACCTGCTGAATCACAAAATCGAAGTCTATGAAAACATTCTTTCGAAAAAAGAAAAAGCACTTATGCACTCGGAAGACTAAGTAAGGAGCACAAAATGAAGACGCGCAAACTCGGCAACAGCGACCTGGAAATTTCGGCCCTCGGATTGGGCTGCATGCGCATGAGCTTTGGTGACTATCCCACCGAAAAAAGCGAGATGATAGACCTGTTACACAAAGCAGTCGAGCGCGGCATCACCTTTTTCGATACCGCCGAGGTGTATGGGCCGTTCACCAATGAAGAACTGGTTGGTGAAGCGCTAGAACCGTTCAAAGGCGAAGTCATCATCGCCACCAAATTCGGCTTCAAACACGGTGAAAACGGGCCACATCCCAGCGCTGGCCTGGACAGCCGTCCGGAGCAAATCCGCCGCGTGGCGGACGAATCGCTCAAACGATTACGAGTCGATGTGATCGACCTGTTCTACCAGCACCGTCCAGACCCGGAAGTACCTATCGAAGATGTGGCCGGAACGGTGAAAGACCTGATTCAGGAAGGCAAGGTCATGCATTTCGGGCTGTCCGAATCGAACGCCGACCAGATCCGCCGCGCCCACGCCGTACAACCGGTTACCGCCCTGCAAAGTGAATACTCGATCTGGTGGACGACCATTGAAGAGAACGGCGTCCTGGCTGCCTGTGAAGAACTCAGCATCGGCCTGGTGCCCTACAGCCCGCTGGGCCGCGGCTTCCTGACCGGCAAGGTCACCAAAGAGACGAAATTCGCCGAAAACGACATCCGCAGCCGCAACCCCCGCTTCACCGAAGAAGCCATCGATGCGAATTGGGCAGTCGTTGATCTGCTGAAGCGCATTGCAAAGGAAAAGGACGGCACCCCCGCCCAAATCGCGCTGGCCTGGCTGCTGGC
>JBNKDB010000235.1:0-6043 GCA_050288045.1 Anaerolineales bacterium
CGCGGTATGACCCACGACGGTCTGGGTAAATATCTAAAGCAGGTCGTCGAAAAAGCCCCTGGCCCCACGGACGACATCGTCAAAATCTTGCAGGAAACCAAGACCGATGTAGTGGTCAGCTACTTACCGGTCGGTTCTGAAATGGCCACCAAATGGTACGTGGAACAAATCCTGGACGCAGGCTGCGCCTTCGTCAACTGTATCCCGGTCTTCATTGCCAGCCAGGATTACTGGACCAAACGCTTTGTCGAGCGTGGCTTGCCGATCATCGGCGACGATATCAAGAGCCAGGTCGGCGCGACCATTACCCACCGTGTGTTGACCAACCTCTTCAAAGATCGCGGCGTACACCTCGACCACACCTACCAGTTGAACTTCGGCGGCAACATGGACTTCTACAACATGCTCGAACGCGACCGCCTGGAATCCAAGAAGATTTCCAAGACCGGCGCGGTCACCAGCCAACTGCCTTACGAACTGGGCGCCGAGAACGTCCACGTCGGCCCCAGCGACTACGTGCCCTGGCTGACCGACCGCAAATGGTGCCATATCCGCATGGAAGGGCGCGCCTTCGGCGATGCCCCGCTCAACCTGGAATTGAAACTCGAAGTGTGGGATTCGCCCAACTCGGCCGGCGTAGTGATCGACGCCGTACGCTGTGCCAAGCTGGCGCTGGATAACGGCCTTTCCGGGCCATTGCTCGATCCGTCTTCCTATTTCATGAAGACCCCACCGGTGCAATACACCGACGATGTCGCCAAGCAAAAGACCGAAGACTTCATCCAGAAACTGAGCAAAAAAGCAGACTGAAATAGCAAGGCCACAAGACCATGCGTAGAGCGGGCTTATGATAAGCCCGCTCTACTTTTTGCCACACTTCTTCTGATATAATTCGCCCCAATCAAACAGATAGAGGAGGTCTGTTCGAATGTCAGAGACACCCGCATTGAAAGAACTTGCTTTAGGAGATACCGGAGATACTTACGCCCCACTGGGCATTGGCGCCTGGGCCTGGGGAGATCGTGTAGTCTGGGGCTACGGGCAAGGTGGATACACCGACGACGACATCAGACAGGCCTTCGAAGCCAGCCTGGAAGGCGGCGTGACTTTCTTCGACACCGCCGAAGTCTATGGCAGCGGCCAATCCGAAAAGATCCTCGGCAGCCTGCTCAAAGAAACCGAGCAAAAGGTGCTCGTCGCCACCAAATACTTTCCTTTTCCCTGGCGGCTTGGCAAAAACAGCGTCGTCAAAGCCCTGAAAAAGAGTCTGGAGCGGCTCGATCTCGAACAGGTTGACCTGTACCAACTCCATTGGGCAATCCCCTTTCTCCCGGTTGAACGCATTGTTGACAAACTGGCTGTCGCTGTAAAAGAAGGTTTGACGCGCACAGTTGGTGTTTCCAATTACAACGTCGAACAGACCGAACACGCCTACGCCCGCCTTGCCAAACAGGACATCCACCTATATTCCAACCAGATTAAATACAACTTGCTGCACCGCAAACCCGAATTCGAGGGGCTGGTCGAAAAATGCAAAGAATTGAACACATTGGTGATCGCCTACAGTCCGCTGGCGCAGGGCCTGCTAACCGGCAAATACACGCCGGAAAATCCACCGCCAGGCGTGCGCGGGCGGCGCTATTCTGGGGACGAGTTAGCGGAGATCAATTCCTTCGTCAATTTGCTGCGCCGGGTCGGGGAGAACCACGGCGGGAAGACCCCTTCACAGGTTTCACTCAACTGGCTGATCTGCAAAGGCACGTTGCCGATCCCCGGCGTTAAAAATATCCGCCAGACCAAAGACAATTTAGGTGCCCTCGGCTGGCGGTTGGAAGCAGACGAAATTGCGCTGCTAGAAGAAAAAGCCCCGCAGCTAGACCATTAGCGACAGATCATAATCGGGCACTTGAACGCCCGCAACATCTTATCGACCGTACTACCCAACATGACTTGCATCAACGGGTTGAGGCCATAGCCACCCATCAACAGCAGGTCGATGTGGTGTTGTTCGGCCGCGATCAAAAGCGCACTATCCACCGGCCCTTTGACCTTAATGAATTCAACTTCGGCATCATGCGCCTTGAAATAGTCGCGCACTTCTTTTTCGGATTTGCGGCGCGCCGCCGAGCTTTCCGTATTCCCTACCGCAGAAATCTTTACACCCCAATTCTTTGCCAGATAAACCCCCAGGTACATGGCTTCCTTGGCTTTGGGGCTGCCATCGTAGGCCAATAGGGCAGTTTTCATTGCTGAAACGCTGGGAACGGCCAAAACCGGCCGCGGGCTTTGCTGGATGATCTCTCGCAACCCCGACCGCAAACGCGCCAGGGGTTCATCAGCCGGGGGATGAAAAACGTTCAAAACCACCAGGTCGCTCCAAACCGCGCGCTGGCTGATCTGGTGCGCCGGACTGCCCACCTCAAAGACCAGTTCGCCAGTGATCTCACTAGCTTTACAGCGTTTCTCAAACTCTTTTTTAACGGCGCGCGCCTTTTTACTATATTTATCCTCTTCTGTTGGCACCACGTACAGCCCGCGGATAACGGCACACTCTCGCTGGGCAATCAGGATAGCTTGCTCCAACGCCTTCCACTCCACATCTTCATCGCTGATCGGCACCAAGATCGCCGAGAACAGGCAATCGGTCGTGCGCGGCACGACGATGCTCGCCTGTGGTTGGCTTGGCAGCAAATCCGTTTCGGAATCTGATTCCTCCACGAGTTCTTCGGCCCGAGGGCCGATGGATGCTACTTTTCCGGTAAGGCGTTTGATCAGATCGACAGCCGCTTCTTCAGGCTTGACCTGCCACCCTAAGCGCTTCGCCATTTCATCCCGGTGACGCAAGAGCCAGAGGTACAGGTCAGTTTCCGTGCGGTCCGGGAAGTCCCGCAAAATACCACTTTTACGGATCACGGCAATCACTGGCAGGTAAACGTTCTCCATCCAACTGATCACCGCATCCCGGTAAGGAATCTCGTGATCTTCTTCGACCCCCATGAAATAACGATGGACGGAAATATGATCCAACAACTGTTCATAACGACCGGGGGCCGTAGCCATGAAGTCCAGGTCAGGATACAGTTCATCTAATCCGGTCTGTTCCAGAAAATCCGTGTACCCTGCCTTGATAAGGATATCGTCGATCTCATCATTTGGGCTGAGTGGCACCTTGGTCTTGAATTCGGTCACGTAAGCCTGGATATACTCGGCATTGTTCTGACGAGCAATCGAGACGCGGTGATTGCCATCCAAAACAAAATAAGCATCGCCAATCTGATAGACTTCAATCGGCGGCAACCCTACCATACTTTCAACCGCGGCTTTGACGCGCGCCCAGCGTTCCCGGTCACTCCCCATTTTAGGCAGGAAATTCCGGTTGAAATCCTCGTAACGCCCCACGGAGCCAACGATCGCATCCAGGGGAATTTCTTTCAAGACCCGACGATTGCTGGCCGATGCCCGCAATTGCTTACTGACTTCTTCGAACGATAATAATTCCGAAGGCTTCCCAGTCAGGCGTCCCCAGATTTCCTGCATGGCAGCATCGCGGCGCGCATTACGAAAGTCTTGCAAGGCCGAGCGATATGAAAAATTAAATGGGTTGTCTTCCATTCATGCTCCAATTAAAGATAATCAATCCAGGTTTCCACAACAACTTCGCGGAAGCCATAGGCATTGATCACACGCGTGTGTCCAAAAGTCACCATCCAGGGATCATTATTGGCGTACAGGTGGATATGTCCGTGAAAATGCAAGGCCGGTTTGAAGGTGTTCAAGAACCAGCGAAAGGCTTTGAAACCTTGATGGGGCAGATCATTGCGGTCTTGCACTTCAAAAGGCGGTGCGTGCGTAACCAGGATATCCAGATAGCGTCCATAGCGAATGCGATTGAGCAGCAACCGCGGCACCATACGAAAGACCTGTATCCACATCTGACTTTGGGAATACATAAAAGGTCCTGATTTATAACGCAATGAACCTTCGAAGCCGGCCATCAGCAAACCGCCCAGATTCATGACCTGGTTATGCAGGTCGATGCATCCCATCGGCTCGGTTTTTGGCCCGGAGGAAGAATATTCCACCTTATTGGCATGGTTTCCACGCACATAGTAAACCGGCTTTTGCAGAGCATCGGTGATAAATTCGAGGTAATAATACGGCAAGTCACCACAGCTTATCACCAGGTCAATATCTTCAAAACGGTCTTTCGCTCGCGTACTATAGACGAGGTCCTCGACCTTATCACTTATACAAAGTATCTTCATTCAGTCAGTACCAACTTATATCACTATCCTAAAATAAATCGCGCGCTTGCCGGGATATTTAACCAAAGTATAACATTATGCATTCCATATGTTCGTAAGAATATCGGCACCAAAATCAGCATCAGCCATCATTTATACCAAGTCAAACTATCACCCTTCTGGAAACCGGTATTTCATCACAGACAGCCAATTACCAAATATAAGAGCTTTATCATAATGTGCGCCAAATATTCCTGATCCAGATAGCAGATGTTATAATTACCAGCCCCGGGGATGACAGGCTTCGACGGAAGAGGCTGGTCCCGGACTGCGAGTCGAGAGGTGCCGACCTCGATAAATCAGCACACCAAATTAAGTGCCAATCGCACTGACTATGCAGCTCTGCCCCTCGCCGCGTAAGTGGTTGAGTAAGGAGCTCATCTGACCTCTGAGTAGGTCACGCCCACCATCTCCTAACTTCGGCTGGAGGTGGCCCGGGCGACACAAAGCCGGAGTGCCACTCGGGACGCTGCTAAACGGGTGAAAGAGGGGCTTTCGGGCCCTAGCAGCTAACCAGTAAAACCCTGGGTCACCTGTGGGTTTGCTGGTGAACACAAACAGGTGACTACACTCGTAGATGTTCGAGGGCTTAATCTTACGGACGCGGGTTCGATTCCCGCCATCTCCACCTGAAAAACACACCGTTTTGCCGGTGTGTTTTCCTTTTCCCAACAATGAACAAACCCGGTTCAACAATTTGACAACCATGCTGAAACTGTCATTTCGAACACAGTGAGCAACACTTGTGAAGAAACAGGTTTAGGGAGCGCCGACAAACAAAACAGATGCACTTCCAAGTCCATGCCCAAGTATTCCGCAATCTGTGGTATATATTGCCCTTGGAGGCAAACATGAACACCTGGGAATACAAAGTATTGGTCGTATCCACAACCGGCTCCACCGCCGGGAACGTGGTCAAGGATAACGATGAATACCCTCTGCGCAAACAGCCGCAGTTATTCGAACATCTCAATTATCTGGGGAATTTAGGTTGGCGCTTGATCAGCAATTACTCGATTGGTGAAGGTGAAATGCACTATATCCTGGAACGCCCCGGCGAACCCTTCGACGAGCTTGAGGTCTGAGCTAATCGTGCTCCTCGCCGCCGGGTAGGATCGCCCCGTTCAAGGCCCAGGCGCGTGAGAGCTGCTCATAGCTCACTTCCGCACCCTGGAATTTCGCCCCCACCAACACGGCATCTTGAAAACTGACATCGCGCAGATTGGTATCCTGGAAATCGACGTTCTCGAGATACGCCCGCTCGAAGCGTGCCCCGCTCAAATCAGCCTGCCGTAAGGTCGCCCCCATCATATCCGTATCCTGAAAATCCACCTCGGTCAGAATTGCATAACGCAGATCGGCGTCGCGCAGATTGGCGCCGGTGAAGATCGCCTTACGCAAAATTGCATTGTTCAGCTTGGCCTTGCGCAAGTTGGTATCGCGCAGATCGGTCTCGAACAGTGTGGCGCGTTTGAGTGAAACGCCCGCCAGGCTGCCTCCGGCCATGCGCGCCTGGCTTAGGTCGGCCTCGCTCAAGTCAGCCCAATCCAGCTTGATGCCTGATAAATCCGCCCCAACCAGCAAGGTGCGTACCAGATAGGCATCACGCAGGTTAGCCTCGCGCAGGTCGACGCCTTCCAGGTGTGCACCGGCCAGATTGGCGCTCTCTAGATTGGCCTTGGCCAGGCCTCTCGACTTGAAATCCAAAGCAGCCAGGTTGATCCCCGGCAAATTCAACG
>JBNKDB010000236.1:0-5463 GCA_050288045.1 Anaerolineales bacterium
ACACTGCGCTTGCTGCTTGTGCAGCGCAAGTCAGGCGTACCCCGCCGCCCGGCGCGCCCACCCGCATCCCCAGTGCAGGTATCGATGAGGTGCGTTACGTCGACCCCCACGTAGCCCTTTGCGCCGCCCCCAACCCGGTAACCGTCGGCCAGCAGGTCGTGGTCTATGCGCAAGCCATTGACATCGGCATGCCATTTTTTATGCTACGGATCAACGAGGGAAATGATAGTGCGTTCGTGGAATTCGTGCGCGTCAACGACCAACTCAACCTTTCGCCGGAGGCCAGCACCCTGCTCGAATTCGTCGACATCGAACGAGAAAGCCAATACAGCAGCAAAATCGCCTTCGTGTTCGCCACCCGTCAGACCGGAACGATCGAGATCGCCATCGACGCGACCGGCGAGGTACATTACGGCTACCCCGGCCCGGCTACATGGGCAGGCGGCGGCTCCGACGTACTGCGGATTGAAGTGATTCCCGCAAAATAACCAAGCACCTGAGTGCGCGTGCTCCGGCATCCGGGAATCTGACAAAGGCCGGGAGATTGGTTATACTTCCTAGCAGATCAAAGTACAGCCTAATCTGACCTGCCCGGCCTGGAATGGCCGGTCGCAGCGTACGATTGCCATCAGTGATAAAATAAGACAGCTTATATCTTCGCAATTTGGCTGTTTTCGGTTATGCTTAACAGACACTGATTGACAAGAGTAACCATGTCTACACAAAACTGCGACCAAAAAGATCCCCAGGAGGGCCGAAGTGATAAATGATGCACTAAAGGACGCCCATGAGCGTATGAAGTCTGCCATACAATCATTAGAAGAAGACCTTGCCAGCATCCGTACTGGCCGGGCCAGTCCAGCATTGGTAGAAAAACTTCCGGTGGAATATTACGGGGCACCTACTCCGCTCAACCAGTTAGCCAGTATTTCGGTCCCGGAACCACGCACCTTGCTCATCCGTCCTTTCGATCCGGCTTCACTGAAGAATATCGAAAAAGCGATCCAGGTGTCGGACCTGGGCTTGACGCCAAACAATGATGGCAAAGCCATCCGCTTGAGCCTGCCCGTGTTGACCGAAGAACGCCGCCGCGACCTGGTCAAACTGGTCAGCAACCGGGTAGAAGAAGCCCGTGTGGCTGTGCGCAACGTTCGCCGGGATTCGATCAAAGACATGCGCGAATTCGAGGATGAGAAACTGATCTCGGAAGACGACCTCAAACGCGGCGAAGATAAAATTCAAGAATTGACCGACGATTTCAACGAGCAAATCGGTGAAATTGGCGAACGCAAAGAAAAAGAGGTTATGGAAGTATAGTCTCTACCACAGTTATGAACGAATCTAATAAGAAAGACATTCCGGGCAGCGTTCCCAAACATATCGCCATCATCATGGATGGCAACGGCCGTTGGGCCAGGGAACGCGGCCTACCACGGCTTGCCGGCCATCGGGCGGGCACGGAGAACATCCGGCGCATTATCGAAGCCTGCGTCGAATATGGCGTCAAATATCTGACGATTTACGCCTTCTCCACCGAAAATTGGGGCCGCCCCGAGGACGAGGTCAGCGGATTGATGCGCATCTTCGAAGATGTATTCGACCGTGAACTCTCCGAACTGCACCGCCAGGGGGCGCAACTGCGCCACCTCGGCCGCCTGGACGGCGTTCAGGAATCCCTGGTAAAGAAAGTGCGCAATGGGGTAGAAGTCACCAAGAACAATGACCGCATCGTCCTGAGCGTGGCCTTCAACTATGGCGGCCGCGATGAGATCGTTTACGCCATTCAGAAAATGATCGAAGATGGCGTAAAAGCCGATCAGGTGAACTGCGACCTGGTAGACCAATACCTGTTCACAGCCGGTATCCCTGACCCCGACTTGGTGATCCGCACCTCTGGGGAACAACGCATCTCCAATTTCCTGCTGTGGCAGACCGCCTACGCAGAGTGGGTATTCCCGGAAGTCTACTGGCCTGATTTTGGCCCCGAAGAACTATTGAAATCGATCCAGGAATTTGCCAACCGCGAACGACGGTACGGATTGGTCAAACAAAACTAATTATTCCTCATGTTTAGCCAACGCGTCCTCGTTACTGCGGTGTTGCTGCCGATCGGCATCGCCGCCATTTTGGCTGGCGAGATCTGGTTCGGCATCCTGATCGCCATTGTCCTCATCCTGGCTATCCGCGAATATATCCAGCTATTTCAAACCGGCGGGTTCCAACCCTCTGGTTTTGTGCTTTTTGGGGGAATTTTGGTGCTGCTGGCTGCCCGCCTTTTTGGCGGCTTTGCCTATGATTACGGCGTACTCCCGCTTTTAGTCATGCTTGCGCTCTGCGCCCACCTGATCGTCTTCGAGCGCGGCCGCGACCAGGCCGCCACTGATTTCACAATCACACTCACCGGGTTGTTCTACGTCGGTTATCTGGGCAGCTACTTCCTGGCGCTGCGCGGTCTACCAGAAGGTATCTGGTGGGTATTACTGGTGCTGCCAGGTGGTTGGGCGGCGGATTCAGGCGCTTATCTGATCGGCAGCGCTATCGGCAAACACAAGATGGTCCCTCGCCTAAGCCCGAAGAAAAGCTGGGAAGGCTACATCGGTGGGATTGGATCGGCCATCATTATCACCCCGTTGCTGGCCTTGCTGTACCGTAGTTTCTGGCTGCCCCCCGACACGCAGATCACCCTGGCACGCGCCGCCATCATCGGCGGCGTGATGGGCGTTTTACCCACGCTGGGCGACCTGGGCGTGAGTATGTTCAAGCGCCAGTTTGGCGTAAAAGATACCGGCAACCTCTTGCCCGGTCATGGCGGCATCCTCGACCGCATCGACTCGTGGTTGTGGATGGTCTCACTTGGCTACCTGCTAATCTACTGGTTTTTCTTGTAAATTCTGTAAATCTATCACCTTTTCCATCCCAGCTCACTTCGCATCCCCCAAATCAAATTGAACGACGATCTTGTCTCTAGGAGGTACTATGCCAGACAGCAAACCGACCCGTAATCTAGGACTAGAATTGGTGCGCGTCACCGAGGCCGGGGCGCTCGGCGCGGCCCGTCTGATGGGGCGCGGCGACAAGGAAGCCGGAGACCAGGCTGCCGTAGACGCCATGCGCCTGATCCTGAATTCAATTGATATGGACGGCGTGGTTGTGATTGGTGAAGGCGAGAAGGATGAAGCCCCCATGCTGTTCAACGGCGAACGCGTTGGGCGCGGCGTCCCACCGGAAGTCGACATCGCTGTCGACCCGGTCGAAGGCACCACCCCACTGGCCGAGGGACGCACCAACTCGATCGCCACGGTTGCCATCGCCCCACGCGGCACAATGTACAACCCCGGCCCATTCCTGTATATGGACAAGATCGCAGTTGGCCCAGCCTGCAAAGGTGTGGTCGATCTTGAAGCACCGGTAGCCGACAACCTGCGGGCGATTGCCAAGGCGCTGGATAAGCGCGAGGAAGACGTCACCGTCGTGATCCTCGACCGCCCACGCCACAAAGACCTGATCGCCGAAATTCGGGCCTATGGGGCCCGCATCCGCCTGATCTCGGATGGCGACGTGGCCGGTTCATTGATGGCCTGCCTGCCGGAAACCGGCATCGATGCCCTGATGGGCATTGGCGGTACCCCGGAAGGCGTGCTCTCGGCCTGCGCCATGCGCGCCCTGGGCGGCGAACTCCAGGGTAAGCTCTACCCACGCAACGACGACGAGCTGCACCGCGGCATCGATATGGGTTATGATTTCCAAAAGGTGCTCTGCCTGGACGACCTGGTGTCTTCCAATGACGTCTTCTTTGCCGCGACCGGCATCACCGACGGCGAACTGCTGCAAGGCGTCAAATACCTTTCCCACGGGGCACGCACCGAAAGCCTGGTGATGCGCGGCCTGACCGGCACCATCCGCCAGATCATTGCCACGCACCAATTCGATAAATTGGAGTTGATTAGTGGAGATAGATACTAATTGACAGGCCTATTCAATAGTGGTATCATTCGCCCACAAATTGGATAGCCCCATGGCACTCTTATCCAGAGAGGTGGAGGGACCGGCCCTGTGAAACCTCGGCAACCGGAGAGCGCCCAGCATGCTGGGTAAACTTCAAGGTGCCAATTCCGGCAGACGGAGATCTGGTAGATGAGAGGGTAGTCTATGTTTGCTTGCCTGATTGCCCTTTCGAGAGAAGGGGCAATTTATTTAACGGAGGTTTATGCTTTATGAACACCACCTTTATGAAATCCTCGAAACTGATGTTCACGTCTGAATCAGTTACCGAGGGTCACCCGGACAAGCTTTGTGACCAGGTCAGCGACGCCGTTTTGGACGCCTGCCTGGAACAAGACCCTTTTTCCCGGGTGGCGTGCGAAACGGCCGTAAAGACCGGTTTCGTGCTCTTGCTGGGCGAGATCACCACCCAGGCCCAGATCAATTACGATGACCTTGTACGCAAGACGGTCGTAGAAATTGGTTACGACCGCGCCAAATACGGCTTCGACGGCAATACCTGCGGCGTGCAGGTTGCCATCGCCCAGCAGTCCGGCGATATCGCCATGGGCGTGGACAAGGCCCTGGAAGCCAAGGCAGGCGAAATGAGCGAAGCGGAGATCGATGCTGTTGGTGCCGGTGACCAGGGCATGATGTTCGGCTACGCCTGCAACGAAACCCCTACCCTGATGCCGATGCCCATTTACCTGGCGCATAACCTCACCCGCCGCCTGGCGGAAGTGCGTAAACAGGGCATCCTGGACTGGGTGCGCCCGGACGGCAAATCCCAGGTCACGGTGGAATACCAGTACGGCGTGCCCAAGCGCGTCGACACCGTGCTGATTAGTACGCAGCATGCCCCGGATGTTAGCCCCGAGGAACTGCGCCAGGGCATCATCGAGCACGTTATCATGCCCACGCTGCCCGAAGAACTCGTCGACGAAGACATGAAAATCTACGTCAACCCGACCGGCCGCTTCGTGATCGGTGGGCCAATGGGCGATGCCGGGGTAACCGGCCGCAAGATCATCGTCGATACCTACGGCGGGATGGGCCGCCACGGCGGGGGCGCCTTCTCGGGGAAAGATCCCACGAAGGTCGACCGCTCGGCTGCATACGCCGCCCGCTGGGTTGCCAAGAACATCGTGGCTGCCGGTCTGGCCGAACGCTGCGAAATCCAGGTGGCCTACGCCATTGGTGTAGCGCATCCCTTGAGCGTCAACGTCGAGACCTTCGGCACCGGCCAGGTACCTGACGACCAGATCGCCGAACTGATCTCCGAGCACTTCGACCTGCGCCCCGGCGCCATCATCCGCGACCTGAAGCTGCGCCGCCCGATCTACCGCCAGGTGGCCGCCTACGGACACTTTGGCCGCGATGACCTCGACCTGCCCTGGGAAACCACGAACAAGGCCGAAGCCTTGCGCACTGCCGCCGGAACGAAAGCCGCCGCGGACTAAATTTGACTTACTTCTTTTTCTC
>JBNKDB010000237.1:0-5339 GCA_050288045.1 Anaerolineales bacterium
GGCTTTTTCCAGTCCGGGGTCGCTTACTTCCGCATCCAGGATTTCGCCAATGCTACGCTCAACTTCGAAGGCGCGCTTGGCCTGGCCGCCAATCCAGGTGAACAGTCGCGCGCTTATTTCTGGATTGCCAAATCGCAGCAAGCCGCGGGCAACGCCAACGACGCCATCGCCGCTTACCAGCAAGCCGCTGCCATCGACCCAACCGGCTATTACAGCGAGCGCGCCAGCGATCTGCTGGCCGGTCGCGCTCCCTTTGCCCCACCTGCATCCTACAATCTATCTTATGATATTGAGGCTGAACGCACCGAGGCCGAAAACTGGATCATTGCCACCTTTGGCCTCCCCACCGATACCAACCTGCGCGACCTCTCTCCCATCCTGACCGACCCACGCATGATCCGCGGTACCGAACTCTGGGAATTGGCGCTTTACAATGAAGCCCGCCTCGAATTCGAAAGCCTGCGCACCAGCCTACAATCGGACGCCGCCAACAGCTACCGCCTGGCAAATTATCTGATCGATATCGGGCTGTACCGCTCCGGGGTCATTGCCGCCCGCCAGGTGCTCAATCTGGCCGGGATGGACGATGCCGGAACAATGAACGCACCGATCTACTTCAACCGGCTGCGCTTTGGGATTTACTACTGGGACTTGATCGTACCCATCTCCCAGGCTTACGGTTTCCACCCCTTGTTCATGTTCAGTGTCGTACGCCAGGAGAGTCTATTCGAAGGTTTCGTAACTTCTTCTGCTGGAGCGCGTGGTCTGATGCAAATCGTGCCCGCCACCGGGCAAAGCGTTGCCAACAAGTTAGGCTGGCCGGCCAATTACTCCGGGGAAGACCTCTACCGCCCGATTGTCAGCTTGAATTTCGGCACCGATTATTTATCCACCCAAATGGGAACACTGGGCAACGACCAGTACGCCGCCCTGGCAGCCTATAACGGTGGGCCGGGCAATGCTGCTGAGTGGAGCAATCTGGCCGGGGGCGATCAGGACCTGTTCCTGGAAGTCGTGCGATACTCGGAAACGCGCAGCTACATCCGCGGCATTTACGAAATCTATACGATTTATCGTAATCTGTACGGAGAATGACCTAGCCATCCCCCAAAATAAACTCTCGCGCCCACTGCCCACACGCAACCGGGGCATCCAGCCACGGCAAATGTCCGCCGCCCTCTACAGCGCGGAAGTGAGCATCTGGGAGGAGATCGGCAATCCGGCGGCCAACTGCAATACCTCCAAACGGGTCATTGCTGCCCCACAAGAACATCGTCGGTTGTTGCACGCGCTGCAACGCGGTTGCATCCAACCGAATTTCCGGCCGCGATCCCTGCAGACGATTGACCTTGCGCATCAAACTGAGGCTTGAAACCTTGGCATTAGGCAGTTCCTGGAAATAAAAGAAACACTCTTTCATGGCCTCGGGAAGTTGACTAAGCGCTTCCTCCCCATGTCCCATAAAAGCCAAACCGCGCAGTGCATCTTGCGGATTACTGGGCATCACCAGATCGTATACAAGTTGATTCAACACTGGAATCGTGGCCAGGCGCAATGCCAGCGGCGGACTGGTACTGAGCAAGTTCCCAGGCACGCCCAGCAGCACCAGTTTGCTGACATATTCAGGGCGATCCAGCGCCAGCCACAGGCTCCACTGCCCACCAATCGAATGCGCAATTATGGGGATATCTTTCAATCCAAACGCGTCCAACACGCTGGCAAGCGTTTCCACTGCAAAAGATCGAAAATCGACCCGCCGATGATCCATACCATCGCTCAAGCCGCCCCCTGGCCGGTTGAGCGCCAGGATGCGCACACCCTGCAATTCAGCCATCAGTGGAATCAAAGGAAAAGCATCGCCATTATTCCCCGGCACGATCAAAACAGGCTGTCCACTTCCAATCTCATTCACCCGCACGCGCATGCCCGAATCACCTAGTGGGATATAATGCGTCTTTGGCTCCAGACCATAATGAGCAAATAGCCGCTCCTCTGCTTCACAAGCGGCTATTACATGCGGATCATTTTCTGAAAGGGTCAAGAAATCCTGTTGTTTCGGCATCATCCTGGTGATTACGGTGCTGTCTCGGTTTCTACTTCTGTCCCTTCTGAAACCTCAGGCGTAAGCGTTCCTTCGGTGGCCTCACCGCCACCCCCGCGTGACAACAGGAACCAATCGCCGATGGTCACAAAGCGGTCATTCGGCTCGTAGATCGGGCCAACCTGAATACCCTGGACTTCATCGGCCACGGCGTAATTATAGACCGGGAAATACAGCAAAAGCGCCGGTAACTCGCGCGAGAAGTGCACCTGGAAGTTATTGTACATGCGGATACGGTCAGTGATACGCGGGGTAACGCGCGCCTGTTCCAGGTATTCACTCGCCCGCCGGTCATCCCACTGCGAATAATTCTGCCCACTGCTGGCTTGCGATTGGTGCCAGAATGGATAAGGATCAGGGTCAGGCGTTCCGGCCAGATCGATATCGATCAGCGCGGCTTCGTATTCGCGCGGCTCCAGGTAATCCTGTACCAACACATCATACGGCTCGGCCACCAGGTTCACGTCGACTCCCAGCCGTTCCCAGTCGCGCTGGATCGCCTCGGCAATTTCGGCGTGCAAATCGGTATCGGGATAGACCAGTTCAAAGGACAGACGCTCACCATCCAATTCACGCACCGTACTGCCCTCAGTGGGGATCACATACCCTGCGCCTTTCAAAAGCGAGATAGCTTTATCTGGGTCATACTCGATATGACCAACGGCTTCGTTGTAAGCCCAGGACCCCGGGAAAATTGGGCTGTCCGCCAGAATGCCCTGGCCCTCTAAGATACGGCCAATGATCCAGCGCCGGTTCAACCCGGTCAGTAAGGCTTCGCGCACGGCTACATCCTGGAAGAAGGGCACGCTCTGATTATCCAAATTCAAGAAGACCAAACTCAAACGCGGCACCACGCCGGTATACATATTCAATTCTGGTTCTGCCAGGGCTTCCGGCAGAACATCCAGGGACACAGAACTGATACCTTGAACCTCGCCGTCCTGGTACGCTGCAAACGCGGTTGCCGAATCGGGAAAATACAGGAAGATGATCTGATCGATGAAAGCGCGCTCGTCGTAATAATCCTCAAAGGCGTTCAAAACCACACCGCTGATCTGCCCATCCTCGACCAGTAGCTGCTCGAACTGGTACGGTCCGCTGCCAATCGGGGCCAGATTGAACTGGGCATCGATCAACTCAGCCGCGCTCATTCCTTCCAGCAGATGCTGGGGGACAATACCAAAATCCAGGTAATCGAGGAACGGGGCAAAAGCATTGGGGAGCCTGAATTGCAGGTTATGGTCGTCAAACACGACTACCTCAACGCTTTCCCACAAATTCTTGATATCCTCCGGCACTGGCATTTCCGGGTCACTCAACAAGGCCACCGTGAAGGCCACGTCATTAGCCGTTAACGGCGCACCGTCGTGCCACACCAGATCGGGCCGCAGCTTGAAATTATATACCAGTCCGTCCACGGAGATTCCCCAGCTTTCCGCCAGGTCTGGCGTGGGGTTCCCGTGCGCATCGAAGCGGATCAGGCTGCTGTAAACCAACCGGTCCACATCCTGATCGACGGTATTATAGAAATCCAGCACGGGGTTCAAACGGCTGATCGAGCCGATCAGCGCTTCGGTATACAAGCCACCCGTAGCCGGTTCGGGGACAATTGCCTGCAAGACCGGTTGCTGTCCAAACAGCAAGATCCCGATCGCGATCAAGGCAATAATGACAATGATTAGCTGCCAACGCAGTTTTTTCATAGGTTTTTTTAGTCGCCTGATAACAAAAAGGGTGCTCCTGGCCTTAGCCGCGAGGCACCCTTCCTCAAGACCAACCGTTTATTTCCCACACCAATAAATATACGCTTATCCTGTAATAATGACTGTTGTGATGGCCAGGATGAAGAAGATCACGCTCAAAACGATCGTGATTCTAAACAAAGTTTTCTCAATGCCACGGCGAGCGGAGAACACACCACCGGTGTCCGCACCGGTCAGACCGCCAAGTCCAGCGCCCTTACTTTGAATGACAACACTGGCAATCAGGCCAACCGAAGTTATAATTAACGCAATGTACAGGAATGTTTCCATCCGAAATGATACTCCTTCAAGGGTTATTCAAACAGCCGGATTATACCGTTCCTAGCATAGTTCGTCAACTACTACCAACCTACGGAATATGTACGAATATATCGTTAACCTACATATGCACAGCGTATTTTCCGATGGCACCGGCACACATGCCGAGATCGCCCAGGCTGCATACCAAGCTGGGATCGATGCCGTCATCGTTACCGACCACAACCTTTTTATCGAGGAATTCGACCGGTATTGGGTTTACACCGAAGGCGCTAATACCCGCCGCGTGCTGATGATTGTTGGCGAAGAAGTCCACGACCAAACCCGTGAGCCGCAGAAGAACCACCTGTTGGTATTCGACACAGAACGCGAATTGGCGCAGTTCGCCCCCGACCCGGCGCGTCTGCTGGAACGGATTGCCGAAGCGGACGGATTGGCTTTCCTGGCACACATCGTCGACCCAGCCGCGCCCGCTGTCGGCGAAGGCGATCTCTCCTGGGTGAGTTGGGATGTAAGCGAGTACACCGGCATCGAATTGTGGAACAGCATGTCGGAATTCAAATCACGCTTAAAAACCATTTTCCACGCCATTTTTTACGCTTTCAGTCCCAAACGCGTTGCCCTGGGGCCATTCCCAGAAGCCCTGCAGAAATGGGATGAATTGCTGGCGACCGGGCGCAAGGTGGTCGCCGTAGGCGGCTCGGATGCCCACGCCATGCACGCCAGCCTCGGCCCGCTTAAGCGCGTGCTCTTCCCCTACGCATTCCATTTCCAGGCCATCAATACCCACATCCTGACCCCCAAGCCCCTGACCGGTAATTTCGCCACCGACCGCAAAATCGTATTGGATGCCTTACGCCAGGGTCACTGCTTCATCGGCTACGATCTCCCCGCCCCGACGCGCGGCTTCCACTTCCAGGCTCACACCAAAGAGGGCATCCGCATCATTGGGGACGAGATCACCACCCAGCACGGCGTAACCTTCCAGATCAGCCTGCCGCAGCCCGCCGAGTGCCATCTGCTCAGGAATGGGCGCGTGGTCAAAATCTCGCAAACCCGCAAGACCTTCGTTTACAACGCTACTGAACCCGGCGTGTACCGCGTCGAAGCCTATATTCAATACAAGGGTCGCCGCCGGGGCTGGATTTTCAGCAACCCGATCTACATTTCCCGTTGAATTATTCTGTGGCTATGCGCAAAACACGGTAAAAAGACTG
>JBNKDB010000238.1:0-3156 GCA_050288045.1 Anaerolineales bacterium
CTGATTACCACCAAATGGAAGATCAGTGGGCACAGCATGGGCATTGCCAGCTTCGCCATCCTGGTCTGGAGCATTTATGGCTCTGTGGCTTTCCCGGTCTTGTTCACCATCCCATTGGTAGCCTGGGCCAGGCTACGCCTCAAACGCCACACCCTGCTGCAAACCGTGGCCGGTGCCCTGATGGGGATCGCCTTCATGGCCTTCATCCTTTATTTGATCGCCAACCACTGCGGTGTGTTCGGCCAGATTTGTGGATAACCCCTTATAAAAAAATACCGCTGGATTTTCAAGCGAAGGTACGACAATTACTGTATAATCTCGACAATCAAATCTACTGTCAAGCAGAGAACCTTGGATAGGACTGACCTAAACCCTGATCATCATCATACCATGCAACATCATTCCACCCTCCCGGTGGTTATAATCGACTGGCGGTGCCTGTATCGGACCGCCAGTTTCTTTTTAACTCCTCCTCGTTTCAACGACGTGTAAGGATAAACACTTATGATGTATGTACTCGAATTCGATGGTCTCTTCCGCAAGGCGCACGGCCGCAACCACACCGGCTTCATGGGTTTTGGCTGGCTGCTCTTCCAGGACAATATCCTGGTCGCCGAGGGTTATGGTGTAGCCGCGCGTGGTAACGATGCCACCTCGATGGTGGCCGAATATCTGGCGCTGATCGATGGCCTGGAAATGTTATTGGATATGGGGATCACCGACGAACCAGTGGCCGTATTGGGTGATGCCCGCGTGATCATCGACCAGATGAAGGGCATCTCGCATGTCAATTCGCTGCGCATCCAACCCCTGTACCACAAAGCCAAACAGCTTTCCGAACAGCTTTGGATCACGAATTGGCAATGGATACGTCGCAAACAAAACAAAGCCGCCGATGCGCTCTCACGCCAGGCAATGCGTGAACTGCGCCTGGACCAGGAAGGTTTCGCCGAAGCCCTAGACACGATCAAGAAAGACCGCGAGGTCAAGCACAATCATCTGCATATCCTGGCCGGGATGCAGGTCGTTCACCGCCACGCAGCCCAACCAGCATACGCTATCTAATTCACAACATCTTTTCACTGCATCTAAAGCGCCCTGATAACCGGGGCGTTTTTCTTTTCACATCACATGGTCATTCCCTGGCACTACTCTTGCAACATATAGGGCAGAATTGCCAGGAGTGAAACCATGAAGAATGCAAAAAGTTCAATTTCCAAGAACCGACTGGGTATCCACTATTTTCCCGATACCGTCCATTACCGAGAGCAAGACTTGCAGGCCTGGCTGCCGGAACTGCAAGCCTTGGGTGTTGCCTGGATCACACTGGTCGCTCCTGTCGACCGGGCGATCCCCGAAGCTTTCATCCGCGGCCTGGTTGCCGCTGGTATCCACCCGATCTTACATTTCCCGCTGAAAGTAGAAAGCGCCCCACCACCGGAAGAACTCGCCTTGCTGTTTGAAACTTACCAACGCTGGGGCGTCGGTCACATTGCGCTCTTTGACCGTCCCAATTCCCGAACAAGCTGGCCGGGAGCCTCTTGGGCGCAAACCAATCTGATCGAACGCTTCCTCAACGCTTATTTGCCTTACGCCAAATTGATCGTCGAGGCTGGCATGATGCCGGTCTTCCCGCCCCTCGAACCCGGCGGCGACTACTGGGACACTGCTTTCCTGCGCAGCGCATTGCAATCGCTTGAAGACCGCAAAGAATTCGACTTGCTCAAGAATCTGGTAATCGGAGCATACGCCTGGGCCGACAACCTCCCCCTCAACTGGGGCGCGGGTGGTCCGGAACGTTGGCCCGGCACCCGACCCTATTTCACCCCACCCGATGAACAAGACCAGACCGGCTTTCGCATTTTCGATTGGTACACCACCATCAGTCGGGCCGTGCTTGGCGAAGCTCTGCCTGTCATCATTCTGGCCGGGGGCAGCCGCATCGGCGACCAGCGTGACAAAGCCCAAGATGCTATCACGCCCGACTCGCACGCTGCCCGCACGATGACGCTCATACAATTACTGGCCGGGGAAGACACCAGCGAAGAGCAAAGCGTCGAGGCAATTTCAGACCAAGTGCTGGCTTGCAACTTCTGGTTCCTGGCTGCCACTCCCGAACACACTAATGCCAAACAAGCCTGGTATCAGGCCGACGGTACCACCTTGCCGATTGTTTCCAGCCTAAAAGAATGGCAAGTTGAACGCCCCAGCCAACCGGCGGTCACGACCCAGGACAAAGGCTTTGCGCCCGGTTACGGTCCTGGTATGCCCAAGGCAAAATCCAGCGCGTTGATCGACCATTACCTGCTGCTACCAACCTATGAATGGGGCGTCGCCGACTGGCACCTGGAAGTCATCCAACCCTTCGTGAAGAAGTACTGTCCCACAATTGGCTTCTCGGTCGAAGAAGCCGCTAACGCCGCCAGGGTTACCGTGGTCGGTGGCGAGCAGTCCTTCCCAGAGGACGTGATCCGAATTCTCGAACAGGCCGGTTGCCAGGTCGAGCAAATTTCCGGAGATGGCACGAGTATTGCAACTATATTGGCAAGTGCATGAGGTGAAAACATGGATCAAACAACGAACAAACCACAAGCAGCAAGTCAAACCGGCATTCGCATGCCACGGCTGAAGGTACTCGGCCTGGGCGGCGGCGGCAGCAACGCCGTCAACCGTATGATCGAGCTCGGCCTGCGCGGTGTCGACTTCATCGCTGCCAATACTGACCACCAGGCGCTCGAACAAAGCCTGGCCCCCATCAAATTACAACTTGGCCCCAAACTCACTCGTGGGTTGGGCGCCGGTGGCAACCCGGAAGTCGGTTACAAGGCAGCCCAGGAAAGCCGGGATTTGATCCGGCAGGCGCTGCAAGGTGCCGATATGGTCTTCCTGACCGCCGGGATGGGGGGCGGCACCGGCACCGGCTCGATTGCCGTAGCCGGGGAAGTGGCCCAGGAATTGGGCGCAGTGACCATCGCCATCGTTACCACGCCCTTCTCCTTTGAGATGGGCCGCCGCCAGAAGAACGCCAATGACGGCCTGACCCGCCTACGCCCGCACACCGACACCCTGATCGCCATTCCCAATGACCGCCTGCTCTACGTGGCCCCGCGTGACCTCGCCATTGAAACCGCCTTTCGCCTGGCCGACGACGTACTG
>JBNKDB010000239.1:0-17604 GCA_050288045.1 Anaerolineales bacterium
GCAAATCAAGGCCGATGAATCGATCCGCGTCCACATCCACAATACCAGCAACATCCCCGAGCTTTACACCATTCGGGGTTTTGACGTCAACAAGCAACTGGTGATTCTGCCATCGCAGACCCAACTGCGCGTCGAGCCGGATCAGCAGGCTTATATCGACTTCCACATGCACTTGCGGCGCAAACGCCTGTTCGGCCGCCCATTTTTCCAGAAGTTCACCATCCAGGTGCAGTCTTCCGAGGGCGATGTCCTGGAGCATCAGGGCCAGGTCTTGGATGAACCGCAGGTGCCCAACTGGGCGGCAGTAGTTTTGTTTGGTTTGTTGGGGCTGCTGGTATTGGCGGTTAGTTTCTTGTTCTTCCAATGGGTATTACCCGATTCACCCTTTAGTATCGGTGGCCCAGTCTTTGCCACTTCGACTGGTACCTTGGTCGACAGCGATGGCGACGGCCTGCCCGACACCGACGAACTACGCTACGGCACGGACCCGAATAGCCGTGATACGGATGGGGACCTGATCTCCGATTATGATGAATTGGTGCTGGGGCTTTCGCCCGTCAAGGCCGATACCGACGGAGACGGTTTGAATGACGGTGATGAGATCCGTTACAACACCAATCCCTTGCTGACCGACACAGATAATGATGGCTTGAGCGACCGCCTGGAAGTGATCGAAATGCGGACCGACCCCAATAACGCCGATACCGATGGTGACGGAGTCAACGATGGAGAAGACCCCAGCCCGGCTGGTGATGTTACCTCTACGCCTTCGCCGACCGTGCTGCCCAGCGCCACACCGACGATCACACAGACGCCTGCGCCGCAGGATTGGGTCTCATTCGTTGATGATGTAACGATTGAAGACGGCACCGAAATCCTGCCTGGAGCGGTTTTTGAGAAAATCTGGCGGCTGGAGAACATCGGCAGCCATGCCTGGACGACGGATTATGACCTGGTGTTCGTACGCGGCAACAGCATGGGGGCCCAAACTACGATCCCCTTGCCGGAACTGGTCGAACCCGGCCAGAGCATCGATCTGGGGGTGGCGCTGCGGGCCCCGCTCGAAGCCGGGGAATACCGCGGCGAATGGAAACTGCGCAACAGTGATGGCACCATTTTCGGGACTGGTGACGATGCCGGGGGCGTGTTCTGGGTGGAGATCGAGGTGCCAAAAGCGGAGGAAGACTACATCTACGATCTGGCTTATCACATGTGCCAGGCGGATTGGTTCACGGCCAGCATCGACCTGATTTGCCCGGGGAAAGCCAGTGACGAAAACGGATTCGTGCTCTACAGTCAGCGGGTCGACTCGGAAAGCGGCAACCAGAATGCCCCGGTAATCCGCGTGCATCCGGGTGGTGAGGACAGCGAGTGGATCTCGGGTGTGTTCCCGCCCATTGAGATCGGTGAGAACCAGCATTTCCAGGCTACGTTGGGCTGTATTGCCGAACGGCCGGATTGCGATGTCACCTTCCAGTTGAATTACACGATTGGCGATCAGGCTCCCCAATCGCTCGACCAGTGGACGCAGGTCAGCGATGGCGCGATCGCTGAAGTCGACGTCGACCTTTCGAGCCTGGTCGATGAGGAAGTGCGCCTGGTCTTGACCGTGTTGAATAACGGTAATCTGGATGATGCCGACGTTTTCTGGCTGGAGCCGCGCGTGGTAGAAGTGGAAGCAACCGAAACACCTTAATGCTAACTTTTCCTGGCAAATAAAAAATGTCGGTGCATCGCGCACCGACATTTTCTTTACTATATTATCTCTTTAGTTTGGTTATGGGACAGAATAGGTGTTGATAGCATTATCGACGACCGATGCGTAAACATCTTCGTAGTCATCATCCCACCAGAGAGAGAGCAACAAGAAAGTCGTCCCCCGGCTCTCGAAAAAGCTGATTCCGCTGTAACCACCACTTGGAGAATACCAGGTCAGGCGTTCGCTTCCATCTGGCTGTACTTTATCGCCTGTGATCTTGATGTCTTCGGCGTAGAAAGCGTGCAGTAATTGGAGCGCAAATTGACCAGCTACAGATTTTGAGATCGTCTCGCCGTCATCATAGGCAACATTTTCTATTACCATGTTCCCATCAGGCGAATAGAAAGAGTCAACAATAACGATGGCGTCACCTGTGTCTTCACTGTAGGTATATTCGAACCCAATAGGCACTTCCATGGTGAACAGGTCGCCAGGACCATAAAAATCGTAGACCCACAGGTATGTATCTTGAGCCGCGGCTCTATCGCTATATACCGTAGTCCCATCGATCATATTTTCATAAACATCCATGTAAGCATCGAATACGTCCGAATCTGCCCAGAAATCTAGGGCATAAATCGCCTGGTCGTGTTGTCCATAGAAGGTATATACTCGCTGGGGAATACCATTGAATAGCAGGTCTTTTGTTACACCAGCCACGCCTTGGCTGGTATCGATATCTCGATTGACTTCGGCATATCCTTCAAAGCCCCCGAAAGAGTTAGCCTCACGAGCATTGACGAAATTCGTGAACTCGTCAGCATTCAATTGGAAGCCAGTGTTGGTAACTTGAAAGTAAACAGCGCCAGAATCATCAGGAGCGGAGAAAAGTGTAGAGCCACTGTCCTCTTCCTGGGACCAACCTTCTGGTGGATAAGTATCGAAAATTCCCGATGGATGCGAATAAATCGAGTTCGAAAGTGTAAACGGCGCAACTCCAACCGGTTCCTCGGGTTGCGTTTCCGGTTCAGTATCCTGTTGTGGTTTAGGTGTTGATGTGGGGATTGGCTCTTCTTGCTGTACTTCCAGGGCGTTTTGGGTGGACTCCAATGAGCGTTGGGTTGCTTCAAAATCGGCGTCACCTGTATTCCCAGAGTCGCCATCGTCGCCGCTGCCGCCCAGGCAAGCCAAAGAGGCCAGCAGGAGCACAAGGATAACGACGAATAATCCTTTGCGTGGTTTTACAAAATGCATGTTCCTTCCTCCGAAGTTATATTAGTAGATATTGTTGACTACAATAATCGTTTTTAGTATATCAAAAAGATACTGAGATAGACAAGACATTAATCTTGCAATTTCATTGATTTACCATTGTGTTTTGTTTGGGTGGGTTGGTGAGATATCAAGTTTGTTGAATGGATTGCAGGATTTGACGAGTTGCTCGGAAAGCCAGCGGGGGTAAGTTATCACGCGCGAAGAAAGCAACCCGGTCGGCGTCGTCACCGGCAGCCAGTTCGCCGCCGGTGATGCGGGCCTGGTACACGAGCACAAAGTCTGCACCGCGGGCGTGTTCCTGCCCCGGGATCAGGGCCAGCAGCTCGCCAACTTCAATGACCAGATTGGTCTCTTCGAGGCATTCACGCGCCGCGGCGGCTTGCGGGTCTTCACCGGCATCGAGGAAGCCGCCGGGCAGCGTCCAACTGCCGCGCTGGGGGTTCATCACCCGGCGGGCCAGTAAGACTTTGCTGTCCTGTTCGATGAGTACGGCGACGGCCACTTTGGGGTCGGGGAAATAAATCCAGTTGCAAGCCGGACAGGTAGGGCGCGCTTTTCCGGCGCGCGGCAGCAACTCCAGGGGAGTGCCGCAGCGCACACAAAATTTGACTTCTTCCAGGGACATTACAGAGAACGGCGGCGGAAGATGAAGGCGGTGATACCGGAACCGAGCGCAGCCAACAGCAGCACGATCTCGATGATGCGCAGCGTAGAGATGCGCCGGACAGGTGGCGCTTCGCCCAGATCGGTTTCTGCTGCACCCGTATCTTCGGCTTGTTCCTCGGCGCTGGTTTGCGTGGCAACGAAGGCTTCGGCCTGGGCATCTGCGGGTGCGGGGGGCGGCAGTGTGCCCGCCATGGTAGGTGTAGCTTGCGGCTCGGGTTGTATTTCCGTTTCCGGCAAGCCGCCACCAGCATTTTCGGGCAGGTCGGTCGGTATGACGCGCTCCGTATCAGCCGCCGCGGTGGCGGTTGGTTGGGGTGCCATTTCGGCGGCGGCATTCTCAGAAGGTTGATCGCTTTCCTCGGCAGTTGCTTCGTCGGCCTCGAAGGCCTCCTCGGGCGCAGTGCCGTACATCTCTTCTTCAACTTCTGCTTCCGGGGCAGCTTCCATCATCAGCGGTTCTTCATCGTCTGGCTCTGCGGCCATTTCTGGGGCTTCGATCTCGTCGCCGGGGAGGGGGGCTTCCCCGGATTTCTCGGCGAAAGCCTGCCCATCGGCTTCATCGGCTGCTTCAATTTCTACGGGTTCAGCAGCCTGCATTTCCTGTACGGCCGCGGTGTCTGCGTTCAACATACTGGCCACCGGTTGTGACCCGGCACCTCTCAAACCACCGGTTAAAACGTCGCCAACGAACACCAGTACCAATAAAATGCTGGCGATGGCAGAGGCCCAGCGCATGGTCAGGCCCAGTCCACCGCCGTGTACGACATAATCTTGCTGGCCGACCATGTCGGGGGACAGCGTGAAATTACGTGGTGCTTTTACCTTGGGCAGGCTGCGCACCAGGGCGCGGGTTTGTTGGAGGGTGTTGAGCGCCTCACGCATTTCGGGGTCTTCGTTCAACAGTATTTCGACGCGAGCGCGTTCGCGAGAGTCCAACTCACCGTCCAGGTAAGCGGAAAGTGCTTCAATATCTCGTCGGGATAGTAATGGGTTCATGATAACCTCTCATCCTCAAGACGAAATATAGGCGGTAAAAGTTCCCCAAAGCCGCGTAAACATTCCTGCATGCGGGAGCGGGCGCGCGCCAGGCGGCTTTTGATGGTGCCCACCGGACGGCCAATGGCGGTAGCGGCGTCGGCGTAATCCAGCCCCTGCACGTCGATCAGCACGACCACAGCCTTGAATTCCGGTTGCAAACCGTCCAGGCAGTGGCGGATGGCCTCATCCAGTTCGCTGCGCAGGGCAGCTTCTTCCGGGGTGTCGTCGTCGGATACCAACCAGGAGGCCGAATCGAGCAGGTCGCCGTCGTCGGTTTCCGGTTCCAATTGCGTAGTGGGGCGGCGCTTCTGGCGGCGCAGTTCGTCGTACCCGGCGTTGGTGACGATGCGCAGCAGCCAGGCTTTGAAAGAGCCGCCACGATAGGTGCTCAGCTTGGTGTAAGCAGAGATAAAGGCGTCTTGGGTGATGTCTTCCGCCTGGGCCGGGTCGCTCATCAGGCGATAGGCCACGTTATAGGCGATATCCTGGTAATGCAGTACGAGGGTATTGAAAGCATTCAGGTCACCCTGTTTGGCATCCTGGATCAGGGCGGCTTCATCCATGGGTAGACCTCAACCAGCGTATGATGTACAGTCTGGCAACGGCCCGCCAACCCAACAGGCTCAAGGCGCTGATGCCGCCGATCACGATCACGAAGATCGGATCGATGGGACGGCCCAGCCACAGACCGCGCAGCAGCGTGCCGAGGGGAGCGGCCAGGATCATGGCCCAGAACGGGCGCCAGAGCTGGCTGGCGTTTCCCATTTTCTGCAGGTCAAAGGCTCCCAGGAAGGGGGCGGTCAGCAGCCAGGCGATCAGCATCGGTACGAAAGTTGCCAGGAGGTGACCCATGCCACTCCCCAGCGTGTTGTGTTGGGCGGCTCCGATCACGGTGACCAGCGCCAGAATGAGTGTATCGCCGATCAGGTAGATAATTTGGGGCTTGGATAGACGCAATGCGTTCATGGTGTATGTTTTACCATAAAACAGGATTCGATGGGAGAGAAGGTGGGCTTGATTTGGGGGATTTTGCAAATTAGCAATTGTACAGTGTAAGGGGGTGGGGGAGCATGGGCGCGGATTGCTCCCTTACTCGCTTGCATCCTGGTTCCCCTTTACCCCTGACAAGCGACGCTTTCGCAAGTACAATACCGTCATGAACCAGACCCTGAAAAATGTTGCCCTTTCGTTGGCGGTGATCTTGTTGGTGGCTTTCCTGTGCCTGACCGGATATATCATCGCTGCCGGGATCTGGGCCTTTTTCCTGAACGCCTAAACCTATGCCTTTAGATACTTCTCGTATTCAAGCCCTGTGTTTCGATGTCGATGGCACACTGCGCGACACCGACGACCAGATGGTGCTGCGCATCAGCCGCCGTCTGACGCCCGTAAGTTTCTTGTTCCCCCGCCGGAACCCGGAAGCATTCGCGCGCTGGTTCGTGATGACCGTCGAGACGCCCGGCAACTTCGTCTTCAGCCTGCCGGATCGGGTTGGGCTGGACGATGAACTGGCTGCCGCCAATGATTGGCTCTTCGAACGCGGTCTGCGCCGTGAAAAAATGCACGACTTGATGATCATTTCCGGCGTGCAGGAGAGCCTGGCGCTGCTTGGCAATCACTTTCCGATGTCGGTGGTGACGGCGCGCGGCAAACGCGGCACGATGGCGTTCATCGAGCAGCACGATCTCGGCCAGCATTTCAAGGCCGTCGCCAGCGCCCAAACCTGCGCCCGCACCAAGCCTTTTCCCGACCCGGTGCTGTGGACGGCGGAGCAAATGGGTGTGCCGCCGGAGAACTGCCTGATGATCGGAGATACCACCGTGGACATGCGCGCCGGAAAAGCCGCCGGTGCCCAGACCGTGGGGGTGTTATCCGGTTTTGGTGCGGAACGGGAACTGCTGCGTACCGGGGCCGACCTGATCCTGCCTTCGGTGGCCGAATTGGTGGACGTTTTGTTGGAAAATGCGTGATCCCTACGCTGGATCTTCTTGCGAAAAGCTTACCGAAATTTGTTGCTTGCCTAAACAATAGGACGTATAATGTGAATATGTACACAAAGCGGATCTTCCAGATACTAGTGATGGGATTGTTGATCGTATCTTCCGTTAATATGGGCACTTCGGCGTATGCGCAAACGGGGGAACCGGATTACTTTCCAGAAACCGGGCACACACTCACCGGCGATTATTTTACTTTTTACTACAGCATTCCAAATCCTGAAGAAGTCTACGGTTTCCCGATCACGGAACCGTTCTACCAGGAATCATTTGGCCTCCAGGTGCAGTTCTTCGAAAAGGCGCGCTTTGAATATCACCCCGAAAAGCCGGAAGGTGAGCGCATTGTACTTACCAACCTGGGTGAATTCACTCATGATGAAGGCGCACCTATCGAGTTGACCACCTACGCCGGGGGCTGTAAGATTCTGTCCGACGAAGTCGACCACCGCTACCCGGTCTGCTACTCATTCCTGGCTTTCTATGAGGCCAACGGTGGCGCCGAACAATTTGGGCTGCCGATTTCGGAAATGGAAACGCAGGGTGGCTATATCATGCAGTATTTCGAGCGTGCTCGCCTGGAGTGGCACCCGGCATTGCCCGATGGGGAGAAGGTGATTGTCGGCAATTTGGGTGAAGTGTACTTCAACCTGCTGCATCTACCGGCCCCCTTACGCTACCCGGTGGCTGACCCCGACGAGAATAACCTGCCTGCGGAGAAAATTCCGTTGGTGATGGTGCCACGCGCGTTCGTGCGTTCGGCTGTGGTCGGCAACGGGGAAGTCCAAACGGTGTACGTGACCGTTGAAGATCAAAACAATGTGCCGGTCGAAAATGCCAAGATCACGGGGAACGTCTTGCTGCCCAATTCGCTGGTCGTTCCGCTCAACCTTGCGCCGACCGATAAAAACGGCGTTTCCAAAGCCTCTTTTACGGTATCGTCTGGCGATCAAACCGGAATGGCAACCATCGTGGTCGAGGTGCAGAAAGACGGAACCAAAGAAGATTTCCGTACATCCTTCCGCATCTGGTATTAGGCAACAATCATTTGCAAATAAAAACAGCGAGTGACTCGATCACTCGCTGTATCATTTAAAGGGAATGTTGATTATGCACCCATTTTGCGGAGGAATTGCTCGTATTTGGCAGCGTTGGGTGGGTTCAATACCAGGATCTGGCGGATGGCGGCCACCGCACCTTCCCTGTTCCCGGCTTTCATCAGAGCCTTGCCGATCAGGTCCCACTGTGCAATAGCTTCCTCGAGTTGGGCGGATTGCTGGTAGAGTTCTGCCAGCCGCCGCCGGGCGAACAGGTATTCGGGGTATTCTTCAACCAGTTTGTTGAGGTAATCCAGCGCTTGCTGTTCTTTGGCCCGACTTTCCAGATGTGACAGATAGTTGTCCAATTCGTTGATGGCTTTGTTTTCCTGACCCAGGCGCATGCTCATATCGATCAATTTCGTGCGGGCGACTTCATCTTCTGGTTCCAGGGTGCGCAACTGGTCGTAGACCCGCATGGCCTGCCGCCAGTCGAGGCGTTGCAGATCGATGTCGGCCATGTGGTGCAGCACGCGCACGTTCCAGGAGCGGTCGACGTTGGATTGCTGGGCCTGACGCAGGGCACGTTCGTAAGTCGAGCGCGCCATGTCCAGTTCGGCCAGACGGTAATAGACATCGGCCAGGTGCAGGTATTCTTCCAGCGCCTGTTCGATCTCGCCGCGGTCGACCAACTGGTCGATCAATTGGGTGCGGGCGGCCAGGTCCATCGGGGAAATATTGACGATGCGGCGGTACAGGTCGGTTGCCCGGCTGGCTTCACCGCGCGAGCTGTAAGTCTGGGCTACGGTGTTGAATTTGTCGATTGCTTCGACGGTGCGTTCCAGGCGCAAGAGCAGTTCACCCATTTGGACGTGCAGCGGCAAGTAGGTGGGGGCGTGATCGAGCACGGAAAAAGCTTCTTCCATCGCTGTGCGTAAGAAACCTTGCCGGGCCAACTGGTTGATGTGCCCCAGCGCTTCCACGACCAGGCTGCTTTTCGCTTCGGTGAGCATTTCGGCCAACGGCACAGGCGGCCCGCCGTTTTCACTGCCGGGCAGTTGGCTACGCGCCTGGCGCAAATGCATACGCCAGTTGGGGCGCAGTAACAACTCGTGGATGTTATCGCACAAGTTGACCAGTTTTTGTTCGTCTTCTTCTTGAGAAAGCGTTTCGATCAGCGGCTCGTAAAGCTGGCGCATCTCGTCTGCCCGGTCAGCCGGGACGACGCTGGCGTCGGCAATTTTGAGCGCTTCTAGATATTCTTCTACAGCCTGGTTCAGGCGGGCTTTTTCACGCAGGTATTCACCAACCATCAAGCGCGAGGCCAAACCGAAATCGGCGTGCTTGACCGAGCGCCCCAGGTGGCGTTGGGCGGTTTCCTTATCGCCCGATTCGACCAGCAGCAAGCCCAGGTCGAAGTGTGCTGAGGGGTGATCGAGACCGGCTTCGATGGCGCGGTTCAATTCATCCATCGCCTGGAGGTTCTCGCCGCGCGTTTGCAGGTCGACGGCCTGGCCGAGGTGCATGGCAATACGGGTGCGATCCGGGCCTTGCGATACCAGGCTACCGGTCACCATGCGGGTAATGCCGCTCAAACCGCCCTGGCGTTCCTGGGGTTCTTCGGCTACGGAATTGTCCGGCACATCGAACAATAACCCGGCCAGCGCAGTCAGTGCCTTTTGGCGGGCTTCACTGATCGGATCGGGACTTTCGCCGGCTTCCTGGCGATCTTCTTCCTTGTCCTTTAGTTGGCGCACGCGCGCCATGCGCAGTGGGCCGGTGGCACCGGGTTGGCGCATGGGCTTGGGCAATAATTTGTGCCCTTGCACCATTTTGAGCGCCTGTTGGGCTTCTTTACTATCAGGGTTCAATTCAATGGCGTGCTGTACGGTCTCGAGTGCTTCAGCCTGGTGTGCGGACTGCTGCTGCAAGGCGGCTACGGCCAGATACTCGGTGATGGCCTGCTGGGTGCGTCCTAAACGCTCGTGCACCAGCGCCAGGCGAGAGTGGGCGACCTGATATTCAGGTAGCACGCGTACCACGCGCGTCCAGTTCTCGATGGCTTTGTCGGCATCCTTGACCTTCAAGTACAGGTCGGCGGCTTTCATGGATTGCTCGGCGGCTTTATTGAGCATACCGAGGCGTTCTAAAATTTCGGCTGATTTTTCTACGGGGAGAGGGTCGCCTGAGGAAACATCGGCGGCGTGCATGTAGAATTTGAGCGCATCTTCGAACTTTTCTTGCTCGAATAAGGCCAGCCCCAGGTTGATAAGGGCGCGTGGCTGGTCAGGGACTGCTTCCAACGCCTTACGGTAAAACTCTTCGGCGCGGTCCCAGCGCTGATCCCAGGCCGCTGAATGGCCTTGATTCATGAACTTACGGAAAGTTTCTTCGGGTCCAGGCATAATGGATTATCAATCGAACATGAGCGATGTAATTACAGTTCAATTATAGTGCAGAAGTCATATAAATTACAGAAAAATATCAGGCAAAAAGCAAATTCTTAAAAAATCAACGGCTTAATCGGATACTGGATTCATTTTACCCCAGTTTTTACCGGCGCGGGCGTCCGTCTTCAGCGGAACCTTGAGTTCGTAGGCGGCTTCCATTTCGCGCTGAACCAGTTGGCTGGTTTCAGCCAATTCGGTTTCGGGGCAGGAGAGTACCAGTTCATCGTGCACCTGCAGCATGATCTTAGCCTGCAAGCTGGACTGTTTGAGGGCGTTGTGTACGTGCAGCATGGCGCGCTTCATGATGTCCGCCGCCGTGCCCTGGATGGGGGCGTTGACGGCTTCACGCAGCTCGCGGTTGCGGATGTTCTGGTTGGTTTGCGAACCCAGGCCGTAGAAATAACGCCGCCGGCCGAGCAAGGTTTCGACGTATTCGTTCTTTACGGCGAAGTCGCGGATGCCGTCCAGGTATTGCTTGACGCCGGGGAAACGCTCGAAATAGGCGGCCACGAAGTCTTCGGCTTCCGCCAGGGTAAGTTCGGTGGTGCGGGTCAGGCCAAAAGCGCTCATCCCGTAGATCAGGCCAAAGTTGATTGCCTTGGCATGGCGGCGCTGCACCTTGGTGACTTTGTCCAGCGGCACGTCATAGATTGCCGCGGCAGTGGTGGCGTGGATGTCCTGGTTGGCCAGGAAGGCGTCCAGCATGGCCTTGTCGTCGGCCATGTGAGCAACGATGCGCAGTTCGACCTGCGAGTAATCCACGGCCAGCAGCAGTTTGCCGGGTTCAGCGACGAAGGCGTCACGTACCTTACGGCCCAATTCGGTGCGGATAGGGATGTTTTGCAGGTTGGGATCGGTGGAAGCAATCCGCCCGGTCACCGTGCCAGTCTGGTTGTACGAGGTGTGCACCCGTCCGGTGTGCGGGTTGACCTGCAAGGGCAGGGCATCGACGTAGGTCGACTTCAACTTGGCGATCTCGCGATATTCCAGCACCCATTCGACCACATCGTGCTGGTCGCGCAAAGAGTCGAGCACCCCGGCGGCGGTGGAATAATGCCCGCTGGCGGTCTTGCGGGTGCCTTCGGGCGGGGTCAACCCCAGGCGTTCGAACAAGGCGCCGGAAAGCTGCTGGGTGGAATTGATGTTGAATTCTTCGCCCACAGCGGTATAGATCTTGCTTTCGATCTCGCCCATGCGTTCTTCGAGTTCGCCCGACATTTTTTCCAGGAGGGGGATATCGAGGGCGATGCCGTTCATTTCCATTTCGGCCAATACTTTGACCAGCGGCATTTCGACATCGTGGAGTAACTGGGTGCCTTTGCAGGCATCCAGGTCGGCTTCAAGTTCCGGTTTCAGGCGCAGGATCACTTCCGCATCGGCGGCAGCATAGGGCGCGGCTTTTTCAATGGGCACTTCTGCCATGGTGATCTGCTTTTTGCCCTTGCCGATCAGGGCATCGATCTCGGTCATAGTGACGTTCTGGCGCACCCAAGCCAGGTTCTTGAGGCCCAGGTTGCGAGAAGCCGGATCGCGCAGCCACTCGGCGATCATACTGTCAAAGCTCAATGGGCTGACTTCCAGGCCGTAGCGCGCTAGCATGACGTAATCGTATTTGATGTTGTGCCCGGCTTTGGGAATATCCGGGTTGGTGAGCGGCCCACGCAGCGCATCGAGCACGCTGTCCAGCGGCAATTGCGTGCCTTCGTCGTGCCCAACCGGGATGTAATAGCCTTTCTTGGGTTCTACGGCCAACGAAATGCCCACCAGGTCGGCCTGCATCTGGTCGGTGGAGGTGGTTTCGGTATCGAAAGAAATCACCTTGGCTTTTTCCAGCACCTTGACCAGCTCGGCCAATTGGGCTTCGGTTTCGACGATGGTGGTATCGGTATCCACATCGGGTTCGAAGACTTCGGTGTCGGCTTCCGCCTTACTGGCGGGGGCATCGCCGAACATGCTCATCTGGGTGCCCTCCGGCATGGGGGCTACACCCAGCAATTGAGCCACCAGCTTGAGGCGCGGCATCAGGCTGCGGAATTCCAGGTCGCGGAAAAGCTGTTCGACGGCGTTGGGATCGAAGTGGTCGGTGCGTGCCTTTTCCAGATCGAGGGGGATATCCAGGTCGGTAACGATACGCGCCAGTTTCTGGCTCAGGTAGGCGTTGTCATGGTCGGTTTCCAGTTTCTTGCGCAGCCCGGGCGTTAGCTCGTCCAGGTGGGCGTAGACTGTATCCAGGTCGCCGTATTCTTCCAGCAGTGTGGCGGCGGTTTTCTTGCCCACGCCGCTCACGCCGGGGATGTTATCAGAGGAATCACCCATCAGGGCCTTGTAGTCCACCACCTGTTCCGGCTTGACGCCCAGCGATTCGACCACGTCCTTGGCGGTGTAGTCCTGCGCATCGGAGAGCTTGCGTCCCGGCAGGCTGACGATGATGCGGTCATCGACCAGTTGCAGCAGGTCACGGTCGCCGGTGATGATCTTCACGCCCAGTCCCTCAGCGACCGCCTTTTTGGCAGTACTGCCGAGTACGTCGTCGGCTTCATAGCCTTCCATTTCCAGGCGGGGAATGTTGAAGGTATCGACCAGTTCGCGGATGCGCTCGATCTGCATACGCAGGTCGTCGGGCATTTTCTCGCGCGTGCCCTTGTAATCGGCAAACATGTCATCGCGGAAAGTCTTGCCAACGTCAAAAGCGACTGCCAGGTAATCGGGACGGTCTTGTTCCAGGATGCGCAGCAAGACACTGGTGAAACCGAAAATCCCCGCGGTGGGTTCTCCCGCGCTGGTCTTCCAGCGCGATACATTCGACCCGGCGCCGGTTAACGCAAAGTAGGTGCGATAGGCCAGCGCGTGACCATCAATTAAATACAAAGTAGGTGGCATGGTTGTATTATATGAGAATTAGGGTCAACCGGAAAGGCCTTGCCGCTCCCGGGTTTGGTGAATGAAATCTTTGATCAGGTGGCTGGGAGCCGGTTGGTTACCACTGACGATCAGGTAACCCGGTGCCCAGAAATCGCCGGAGGGGTTTTCGGTTTCCATACGAGGGAATTCGAGGAATAGGCGGCGGGAGGTGTGCTGCCGGATGATGCGCATCAGGTAGCCGGGGGAGGTGGCGGGCGGTACGTTGACCATCCACTGCAAGTATTCCGGGCGGATGGAGAGGTGTTCCAGCCGCCAGCCGAAGGCCACACAAAGCTGGGTGACCCATTCGGAGAGGCGTGCCCCCAGGTCGCCGGTCAGATAGTGTTCGGGGAAGCGCGGCAGCAACACGCAGGCGTAGGTCAGGTTGTACATTGCCGGGGAAACCGATTCGACACGCAATTCTTTTTCTTCGCTTAAATCTGCCTTGCGAGCCGGAACGGTTTCTGCCAGGTAATCAGGAGCGGTGTCAACCTTGCTGGGGATGGTTTCAGCCTGGAAATCGGGCATGGATTTGGCGGGTGCAACCTGGGAGACCTGCGTTTCCGTAAATGGGTCAGTCTGGCCGTTCGGCATTTCCATTACGACCGGAGCGGCTTCTTTTTGGGGCTGCGGCTGGGGTTTGGGTGGGGCAGGAGCAACTTCTTCTGCCTGCAGGGAAGGTGGTACGTCCGCCATGATCTCATCGAGATAGTCCTGCCGGGCTTGGGACGGTACCGGTTGGGGAATCCAGTCATCGGGGATGGCCGGGGGCACATCATCCAGCAAGGGGGATTCGTAATCGGCGTTCGGGTCGAGGTCGACTTCCCATTTGATCGAGGCCGTATCTTCAAATTCCTCGACTGGGGCATTGCCTGTGCTGCCGGTTGCGCCGGTAGCTGCGTTTTCGAGCAGCAGTTCCTGGGGGGCAGATGCCAGGGCGCGCGCCAGGTCGTTGGCCTGGGAGCGGATCTTGCTGAAAGGGGTCTCGGCGTTGAAAGCCAGGGCGAGCACGAATTCGCCGCCCAGGCCGATGGCATACAACATATATTCCCCGCCGGTTGCTTCCAGGCGCACGAAGCGCGCCAGGTCACCGCGGTTGCCGTTTTCCCAATAATAGGCGGTGGTACGGGCTAGTTCTTCGGCCGCCGGTTGGGGGAGTTCTCCAGCGTAAGCCCAAATCTCCTCGCCGCGCGTGATCAGGGCAGCCTGAGAAGCGGAAGAGAACGACAGGCGCGTCAGGTACTGGGCGGCCAGTTCCACATCTTTCAACCAATCGGGTGGGGGAGCTGGGGGCTTGGCCTCAACGACCGGTTTTACCGCCGGAGCCGGTTTGGGAGAGAGCTGGTTGATGTGTTCGATGTCGCTGTTCTTGATAACCTTTTCGATGGTTACCAGCAGGTCGGGGAGATAGAAAGGCTTGGAGAGGTACCCGTCGGCGGGTAATGCTTCCAATTCTTCCTGATCGGGGTCGTTGTCCGGCGGAATCAGCACCAGCAGCATGTTCGGAACGATCGCGCTCATTTCTTCATGCAGTTGCAGCAGCGGCACATCGTTCAGATCGGCATCCAGGATGCACAGGGCAGGCTTATCGGCTTTAACTGCCGCGATGGCCTGGGTATGATCAGAGGCCAACGTGACAGCATAGCCGCCATCCTCTTCCAAGATCTGGCGAATCAATTCTCCGAAACCCGTGCTGGGTGTGATGATGATTACCGGAACGGTCATAATACCAGTGTATCATGTTGAAAGTTGCAATGCAAGTGCGCTTGGATTTCAATATTATGATAATAAAAGGGCAATTTTGAAATGAAAGCGCACTTGCAGCGAAAACTGGTATTCGATTGTTGTTAGGCGTGATTCCCCCGGGTGTTCAAGTTATTTTGCGAGCATCTGCACCAGTTCCAGGAACTCGGTCCATTCTTCTTCGAAGAAGTGCAGGGTGATGTTGTTCAATTCCAGGTGGAAGGTGGTTTCCCCGTCCGGTTCTTCGGCTTTCCAGGCGATCAGATTGGAGGTCTCAGCCAACGTGGTAGTCTTCAATTCGCTGTTGCCATTATTGTCAGTCATTCTTTTGTCCTCGGTGAAAAATTTTCTGATAGATTTTATTTTGCTGAACGCGCGCCCAAAAACGCGCGAGAAAAGCCTTTAACGCTTTAAAACTCAAGACATCTTCATCATCGTCTTCGGGTTCAGGGAAGGGGTCGAGGTCGAACATCTTGCGTAAGATGTACCCGCCCACCAGTTGCACGCTGGCAAGCACCGGGGCGGCCAGCAGCAGACCGACGATGCCGATCAGTGAGGCCAGCACAATGGCTGAGAGCAGCACAGCGGCGGGGTGGACGCCCAGCGAAGATCCAAAGATGCGGGGAGAGATGATATTGTCGAAGATCGTATCCAGGATCATGGCGATGCCCACGGCCATGATGGCGTACCAGATTGGGGCCAGTCCTAGATAATTGGCCGGTTGGAAGAAGGTGACCACGGCGATCACGGTAGCGGCAATCCAGGGGCCAACGTAGGGCACGAAGCGCGCCGCCCCAACCACCAGCGCGATCGCATAGGCCGTGCGCACACCCAGGATCGACATGACCGTGAAGTTGGTGATCATGGCCAGCAAGATGATCACCAGTTGGCCGCGCAGGAACACGTTCCAGATATGTCCTAATTCCCGCCCCAAACGGCGTAGGTCGGCAAGGTAGCCGGTGTATTCGATGTCGCCCAGGAAGTCCGGCGACTCTCCGGCTTCGACCAGGATGAAGTAGGAGATGATCAGAATCAGTGCGCCCCAACCAAATGTGACCGCGGTGGAAGCTGCCAGGCTGCCGATCAGCCCGCCGGCCTGTCCAACGACTGGCTGCACTACGCCCAGGGCCTGTTGGGAAACCTGGAGGAAGTCGATGTTCAGGTTGTTCAGGTAGGAAGGAATGTCGATCTGCCAGGGTCCAAAAGGCCCAACCGGTCCCAGCAATATAGGGTTGGCGGTCCAGCTTTCAAGCAGACTTGGCAACTCGGTGATGAAATCCGAGATGATGTTGATCAGGCGTTCCATTTGCTGGACGACGGTAACACCGGTTACGGTCAGGGTGCCGATGATTAAAATCACCACCAGCAGGAAAACGATATTTACTGAAGCCTGCCAGGAAAGCCGGGTCGACTTACTAAGAGCGGCGATCATGGGGTGCATTACATAGGAAAGGATAAAGGTCAGGATCAGGGGGGCGATGATATTGTTGAACTTGACCAGGGCGGCGGCAACGATCGCTACCAGGGTCAAGCCAACGATAAGTTTAGTGGTCGATCCCCAACCAGGGGAAACATCTTTCGGTGCAGTTTCTGACATGTGCCTACTTCCCTTACATACCTGATAATGAATATAAATGTTAATCCGATTCTAGCGTGAAAAATGGCTTTTGGCAAAGCATCCATCAGTTCAATTTATCCATTTAACACAAATGACTACCAGGAAGGTGCGAATATTTCCTGGTAGCCCGTGTTCTGCTGTGTAGAAATTGCAGACGTTAATTCAGGATGAAAGTAAGTATGATCAGCGAGACGATGAAAAAGCTTGCCAAAGCCAAGATGCGCTTCAGGTCCTGGATTACGTAGGAATAATCCGGGGCGAATTCACGGCCACGCAGTTTTTCGACGCTGGTGGGTCTTCTGGATTGCGTTTTTCTCTTTGCCAAGGTGATACTCCTTATCCATTATTCGACTGGTGATTATACCACCAGTTTAGGCCGCCGTCTCGACGCGCTGCTTCACGCCCAGCAGCATTTTGCGGTCCATTGTGAAAGCGACCGGTTCAACGATCAGTGGGCCGAACATCAGGTAGCTCTTCAGTGAGGGAGTGTATTCCACCTGCCAGTGAGAGATGAAGCGGGAACTCCCATCTTCCAGAGGCTCGACGTAGAACAACCAGCACAGGTTCATGTATTTCTCCGGCAGCCCCTGCGCCGGGTCGAAGATTTCTTCGGTGTCCAGGTTCATCGCCATCTGGGCTGCGAAAGACCGGCCCGGTTCTACCAGCACAATCTGAATCCCAGCTTCGGGGTGCACTTTGAAAGTATCACCGACGTGCAGTTCTTGCCATTCAGGGACGATGCGGTCAGCATTGACCATCTGGCAGCCAACCAGGTTTTCCAGCAGTTCGTAACTATAGAACCCGCCTTTGTCCTGCCCGATCTGCACCACCCACGGCCAGACTGCATCGGCCGGGGCGGCGATGTGGATGCCGTGGGTAAAGCCCCAGTGCGGATTGATAACGAACTTATCGGCCGGGTAAGCCCGGTCTGCTTCTGCCTGACTCAGACCCCAACGGTTGCGGCGGGCGCGCAAGAAAGGGGTCAGGAATGCCCCCAGCGCGACAAAGGCGCCCTCGATGCCCGCCAGGATATACGCCAAATTACGTGATCTGCGCATGTGTAACTCCGTAGTCGTTGAACGCAATAATACGTTCATACTCTCCTTAATGGAGATTGTACACTCCAGGCAGTTGTTTGAACAGGCCGCGTTCAAGCCACGTTGCTCTTTCCGAGTTCCTCCCA
>JBNKDB010000240.1:0-6785 GCA_050288045.1 Anaerolineales bacterium
CGGCCTGAACATTGTGCCTGGCACGATCTTCGATATGGAATTGGAAGATGCTTCCTTCGATGTGGTCACCTTATGGGACGTGCTCGAACATACCCCCGACCCGACCAAGGTGCTGGAAGAATGCAAGCGTGTGCTCAAGCCGGGCGGCCTGCTGCTGACCAACGTGCCCGATATGGATGCATTGGTCACCAAGTTGATGGGACGTAATTACGTCTTCCTGCTTTCCATCCACTTGTATTATTTCACGCCCAAGACATTGGGCGCCATGCTGGAAAAGACCGGCTTCCAGATGTTCAAGCACCGCCCGCACTGGCAAACCCTGGAACTGGGCTATATCTTCTTCCGGGCGGAGGCCTACGTCGGTGGGCTGGCGCGCCTGGGAGGTCGGGTTGCTAAGGCCTTGCACATCGATCATCTGCAAATCCCTTATACGATGGGACAAACCCTGGTATTGGCAGAGAAAAAGTAATTGGGAGAGGTCATGAGCGAAAAAGAAAACGTGGTTGTTCTGGGGGGCGGAATCGGTGGCTTGGCGGCAGGCTATTTCCTGGCGCGTACTGGCAAATATCAGGTGACTGTCCTGGAAAAAGCCCCCGTAATCGGTGGGTTGTGCGCCAGCTTCGAGCAGAACGGTTTCACGCTGGACTATGGCGCCCATAAACTGTATTCCGTCATCCCCGGTGTGCTGGATGAGATCACCAGCTTGATGGGCGACCGCCTGCTGACCGTCCCCAAGCAGAACCGCCTCTACCTGCGCGGCCATCTGGTCGATTACCCGCTCAAACTGGGCAACATTGCTAAAGTACTTGGCCCGGCTACTTTCCTGAAATTGGGCTTTGGCTACGGTATCGAGTTGTTGAAGAGTTTCTTCGATAAAAGTGAACCGGGTTCTTATGAAGAATACATCATCCGACGCTTTGGCCGCCCGACCTACGAACTGGTCTTCGAGCCACTGGCCGATAAGGTGTGGGGCGACCCGGCCACGCTGCACCCCGAGATGGCGCGCACGCGCGTGCCCGCTTCCGGTGGGTTGGAAGTGGCGCTCAAGATGCTGGGCCTCAAGAAAGAGACCGCCGAAACCAATGCCGAGTTCTTCTACTACCCGCGTGCCGGGTTTGGCGATTTCCCGCAGGCGATGGCCGAGGAGATCGAGAAGCGTGGCGGCCAGATTTTGACCGGTGTGGACGTGACCGGCTTCCAGATGGCCGCCGAAGGATTGCACATCGAGGCCGTGGAAGTGGAGATCGATGGCAAAAAACAAAGTTTCTCCAGCGATTACGTGGTTTCCTCAATCCCGCTGCCGTTGGTTGGTAAGCTGGTCTTTGGCGGGGAAGATGCCACCTTTAAACAGGCTGCCCAGAGTTTACAGTTCCGCCACCTGATTTTGGTGTACGTCTTCGTTAAGCGCGATCTGGTGCTGGAAGACCAGTGGGTCTTCTTCCCGGAACGCGAGTTGGTGTTCAGCCGCATTTTCGAGCAAAAACAAATGAATCCCGAACTTGGCCCGGACGGGCACACCGCCATCACCGCCGACTTCACGACCACCGAGGACAGTGAACTGTGGAGTGCCAGCGACGATGAGTTGGCTGAAAAAGTGATCGAGGGCTTGGTCAAGGCCGGTTTCATTTCCGCAGATGAAGTCGAGGGCCAATCCGTGATCCGGCGGCGCAACTTCTACCCGCGCTACGACCTGGAATATGCCGAGAAAATGCAGACCGTGAGTGATAAGCTTCAACAGATCGAGAACCTGCTGACCACCGGGCGCATCGGCATGTATAATTACAATAACTCCGACCACTGCACCGATATGGGGCACTTCATCGCCGAACACTTGGCAGCCGGGGAAGCAACCAAAGACATCTGGCAAAAACTGGAACAGCGCGTCGCAAATTACAAGATCGTCGATTAGTAATTCGAGGGCAGCATGGGACAGATCGATAAACGCAAATCGCTTGGGGTGTACTGGCTCCTGGTTGGCTTGCAGGGCTTACTGGCTCTGTTTCTGCTGCTGCGCGTACCTTCGGAGGCACAAAGTGCCTGGTTGTTCGGTTATTCCAAGAGCCGCCTGGCGTTGGCTGTAATTCCGCTGGGATTGACCATTGTTGCTGCCTGGCTGGCGCTGCGGATCTTGCGCAAACCCGAATTAGGGCTGAGCCTTGTCCGAGAGTTGGACGCCTTGATCTACACCTGGAAGTTCTTCTGGCTGCTGTTTCTGATCTTTTTGCTGGGCGCGATTGCGGGTGGGGTAGGCTTCTGGCTGCAATACACGGTTAGCCACACTACGGTGCAGGCGGTCTTGACCCGGATTGGTCCGCTGTTACTGCTGGTCGGGTTGCTGGGTTTGCAGAGCTTCATTTTTCTGTTCGTGTTGGGGTATTACACGAATGTACTGCAAGCTGGCAAACAAACCCACGGTAGCAACCTGGCTTATCTTGGCTCGGTCGCTTTCCGCAGCATTGGCTTTGTGTGTCTGATCGTTGGAGTTGCTTTGATGGGGATCAACATCTATGGTTTGTTTCCCTCTTTGCGCAACCCGCAATTGTATGAAATGGATGGACACCCGGTCAGCCTGACGCCTGAAGAAGTGTACGCTCTGGTCGACCGCCAGCCCGGCGAAGAGAATGTTGCATATGTTAAACGTCTGACCAGCACGGTGAAAAGTGGTGTGGCGCATTATTGGGAAGACGAAGGCGTCGACTTGTATCATATGCGCGTCCCGCTTACCGAAAATTACCTGTTATATTTCGCCAGCCTGATCAACCCGAAACGCTATCTGGCCTACGAGTTTTGCAATTACCGCAAGGCCATCGAGCGCGGTGTGGGGCTGTGCTCGCAATATTCGCTGATCCTGACTGACATTTTGAATGATAACGATGTGGAAACGCGCATCGTCAAGTTGGATGGACATGTGGTTGCTCTGGCGTTGATCGACCCGGCTACGAATACCTGGTGGATTGTGGATGGCGACAATAACGTGGTCATCGAGGATGATATCAGCGTAGTGGAGCAAGATCCTAACATGATCCAGCCTTATTTCGAGGCGCGCGGTTACTCGCAAGAGTACATCGATACCTTCACTGCCATTTACGGCGTGGAAGGCAATGTGGTGATTTCTGGGGGCAACGATTTCGACGGCGGCGGTAAATGCACGCGCGAAGGCATCTATTATGCCCTCAAGTGGGCGCTGCCGGTGCTGTTGATCGCTCCGTTTTTGGTTTGGACGCTGCGTCGCAAAGTTTCCTGAACTGGTCCCTGTTGGTAATGACAAAACTGATTATTCAAATTCCTTGCTATAACGAAGAAAAAACACTGCCTGTCACGTTGGCCGACCTGCCGCGCAGCCTACCCGGTGTTGATGAGATCGAATGGCTGATTATCGACGATGGCAGTATCGATAATACCGTAGAGGTGGCGCGGGCGCACGGCGTCGATCACATTGCCCGGCATATCACTAACCTGGGGTTGGCGCGCGCTTTCATGACCGGTATCGAAACCTGCTTGCAGTTGGGCGCTGATATCATTGTCAATACCGACGCCGACAACCAGTACTGCGCGGCCGACATCCCCAAATTGATCGAACCGATTTTGTCCGGCAAGGCGGAAATCGTGGTGGGCACGCGTGCGATCGAAACCATTGCGCATTTTTCATTCGTCAAGAAGGTGCTGCAAAAATTCGGGAGTTGGGTGGTACGCCAAGTCAGCCGCACGAATATCGCCGATGCCCCCAGCGGCTTCCGCGGTTTCAGTCGAGCGGCGGCCATGCAGTTGCATGTCTTCAATAATTATACTTACACCCTGGAGACGATCATCCAGGCCGGGCAGAAGGGGATTGCAATTACTTCTGTGCCCATCCGTACCAACGAAAAGCTGCGCCCTTCCCGCCTGATCTCCAGCATTCCGGCATACATCAACCGCTCCCTGCTGACCATTGTGCGCATTTTCATGACCTACCAGCCGTTCTCGTTTTTCACCACACCGGGAATAATCTCCTTTGCGCTTGGTTTCCTGCTGGGGCTGCGTTTCCTGTATTTCTTCTTGATCGGCGACGGTACCGGCCATATCCAATCCTTGATCCTGACCGCGTTGTTGATGATCCTGGGTGGTTTCCTGGTCACGATAGGGCTGGTCGCTGATCTGGTCTCCGTTAACCGGCAGCTCTTGGAGAAGGTGGATTGGCGTTTGCAAAAACTAATAGAACGTGATCGAGAGGATAACAATGGGTGATCAAAGTACCGGTGGGCTGCTTTCCCCCTGGTTGCGCGAAAGGCGCATGAATGCCGCTCGCCCGCATCTTCAAGGCAAAGTGCTCGATTTCGGCTGTGGTGCTGGCGGCTTGTCCGTCGACATTGAAGCGCAACAATATTTGGGCGTCGATCGCGATGCCGAATCGCTGGAAATCGCCCATTCTCGTTATCCCGATTACCGTTTTCTCACTGAAATACCACCATCCGAAACATTCGATACCATCACCTTGCTGGCGGTGATCGAACATATTCCAGATCCGGTGGCACTGTTGAAAAGCCTTGCCAGCCAACTTTCACCTGGGGGGCGTATCGTATTGACCACACCGCACCCAAGTTATGAATGGGCGCATACCTTTGGTGCCCGGCTGGGCATTTTTAGCCGCGAAGCCAGCGAAGAACACGAGCAATTGATCGACCAGACTGCCATGCAGGCCATTGCCCAACAAGCTGGTCTGAAGGTTGTTGAGTTTCGGCGCTTCCTATTCGGTGTAAATCAGATTTTTGTCCTACAAGCCGCTAGTGAAAGCATCCCCTACACGCCCCTTTCCAGCCCCAGGCAAATTTCCAAAATCCTGCTGCGCGTGGTCAGTGTGTTCTTGCCAATCATTGCAATCGGTTTTGTCGGGCAGCGTATCTGGACGAATCAAGTCTGGCAGTTGGAAACGATCAATGTCGGGCAAGTGGTGCTGGTCGTGTTGGTGGGAGGCGCACTGTATACACTGGGTAACCTGTTGGTTACCCTGGCCTGGCATCGCTTGCTGATCTGGTTCGGAGAAGAACACGCCGACCTGAAGACCAGTTACATGATCTACGGGCGCACACAGATCGTTAAATATATTCCGGGCAACGTCCTCTTTTTTCCCAGCCGCCACTTACTGGGACAACGCGCCGGGTATGCCAATGGGCCACAGTTGGGCGCAGTTGCCTATGAAATTTTGGGGCTGTTCGTTGGTTCGGGGTTGATTGCTTTGATTGGCCTGATCTTTGGCCTGGATTTGGGACCATTGTCCTGGCCGGTGGTTGCTGCCATCCTGGCCGGAACCATGATCGCCCCGCCAATCTTGCAAAAGCTTGTGCCACTTTTGCCGATGTTCAAGGATCTTCCCATCCCGGAGTTCACCTGGAAAGAATTAATCCTGGGTCTACTACCGGTGTGGGGTATTTATGTGATATTCTTCACGCTGACTAGCGGAATCTTGTGGTTTGCTGGAGCAGTAATTGCCCCGGATTGGGCTAAAATTCCCGTTTTTGTGGTGTTGTTGGTGTATGCCGTATCCTGGCTGGCGGGCTTCATCACCCCGGGGGCACCGGCGGGGGCGGGTGTGCGCGAGGCTGTGATGGTCTTGATCCTGGGGAGTTACATCAGCGAATCCGCCAGCCTGGTGATTGCCCTGGTCGCGCGTCTGATTACTGTACTGGGGGATGTGTTCTTCTATCTGACCGCGCTGGCGATGCGCTTTGAAGAACGGGATCGGCCCTAACCATAAGCGCCGGTTTGGTGTTATATTAATGCGGCGCGATTTCCTGTACAAATTTTCGCGTCGAGGAAAATATGCCATCCGTCTCACAAATCCACTTGAAAACAACCCTCTTACGTTTGTATTTTACGCTTGGCTGTGTCGCCAACTTGGTTACGCTGGGCTTCATCTTAGCTGAACATAGCGAAACCTCCAACGCGATCCTGTTCGGCTATTCTGCTGCCAAGCTGGCGCTGGCTGCCGGGATTGGCGTGCTGGGTGCCGCCTACCTGTTCCTGGCGATTAAGGCATGGCGGGAAGAATCCTGGACCCAGACGCGCATCACCGTCTGGACGGAACGCCTATCAAAGAATTGGTTGTTTCTGATATTGGCGGGATTATTTGTTTTGGCTACAGTAGCCTTATGGTTTACTGGCTTTTTGCCGGAGGCGGCGCTTCCGCGGGTATTTGGACGTTTTGCCAATTACGTGCTGCAAGCCCGAGTGGTGTTGCTGGACCTGTGCTTATTGAGCGCGGTCAGTTTCTTGCTGTTGTGGGTGCTGCGATTCGGTTTGCATTTAGAGAAGCTGCGCAGCGAAACTGCCTTGCTGCGGTTGAGCGCCGTGATCCTGGCAGTGCTGTTGCTGGGCTGGGTGTTGTCGGCCTGGACTGGCTTTGGTTGGGGGATCGATATTGTCGAGTGGAACGCGCCGGGCACGCCGGTACTGTATCCCCAGCTCATTCTCGTTGTTGCAGTCAGTTTTGGCGTGTTATGGCTGGGGTCGATCATCCTGAAGCGCAAGGACACCGAAAATAATACCCGCTGGTTGGATGTTGGGCTGTTCTTGATAATCTGGGTGCTGGCCGGCATCTTGTGGTTGCGCCAGCCGATGATGTCGACCTATTACGCCAGCGAACCTGTCGCCCCTAATTATGAGTATTACCCGTTATCGGATGCTCGCAACCACGATATCATCGCCCAGAACATTCTGATCGGGCGCGGCTTTTTTGAGTTTGGTCATAATGTGGTGCGGCGTCCGCTGTACGCCTTCTATCTGACCATCTTGCACGCCATCGGTGGACC
>JBNKDB010000241.1:0-7359 GCA_050288045.1 Anaerolineales bacterium
ATGGACGCACGCTCGCCGTTGTATTGCAACTTACCGTCTGCTAAGACTTGGGCAGTCTGGTCGCCCTTGGTGCCAAAGGATAATACCTGCCCCGGTTCGAGCAGGCCCAACTCCAGTAACTGTCCAAAGGGCACGCGTGGCAGCTTGCGTGGGTCGGGGGTAACGAAAGTGTCCGCTTCATATTCCCCGGCATCGATGGCAGCAATCCGTTGGCGAGCAACTTTTACGTATTGGTTTTCTTTTTCAATTCCGATCCAGTGGCGGTGCAGGCGTTTGGCGACCGCCCCCGTCGTGCCCGTGCCGAAGAAGGGATCGAGCACCACGTCGCCGGGGTTAGAACTGGCCTGGATGACGCGGTACAGTAGCGCTTCCGGCTTCTGGGTAGAATGCGCTTTTTCACCGTTGACGCGCAGCCGCTCACTCCCTGTGCAGACCGGCAGGTGCCAATCGGAACGCATTTGCTTGTCGCCGTTGAGGCCTTTCATGGCGTGATGGTTGAAGGTGTAGGGCGCGCCCTGTTCCTTTTGCACCCACAGCAGCGTTTCGTGGGCGTTGGTGAAGCGCACCCCGCGGAAATTGGGCATCGGGTTGGTCTTGATCCACACCACCGAATTCAACGTCCAGAACCCCATATTTTGTAAGATCGCGCCTACGCGGTGGATGTTGTGGTACGAGCCGATCACCCACAAGGTGCCGGTGCGTTTGAGCACGCGTTGGCAGGCGCGCAGCCAATTGTGTGTGAAGGCATCGTAGGCCGCGAAGGTATCGAATTGGTCCCAGTCATCATCGACGGCGTCTACCTTGGTGTGGTTGGGCCGCCACAACTCCTGGTGCAGTTGTAGATTGTAGGGCGGGTCGGCGAAGATCAAGTCGATGGACTCGGCCGGAAAATCGGCCAATACATCCACACAGTCGCCTTGAAAGACCTGATCTATGGGCAGTGAATTTGTCATGGACTCATTATAGTAAAGGTGGACTCACGGTGCAAACCGGAATGGGAGGGAATTATGCAATCAAAAACCTCCCGGTGATTCGAAAACCATCGGGAGGCTTGATATGGATTCAACTGTCGATTACGGGCTATTCCACCTTGCAGATGATAAACGTGGATTGCCAACGTGGGCAGCTTTGCCACGGTTCTGGCGGTTGTACATAGATGTATGATGACCAGACCGAAGCCATCGGTTCCGCATTGTAAGCATCCAGACAGGTCTGCCCTTCGGAGATATAGAGGTGCGTTCCCCAATCATCGTAAGGCGTCAGTAAAATTGCATTGCCACCGATCCTGTTTTCATGGTGGGTGCGGTAATCCATTTCACCGCGTGTATAGATAATCAGATCCTGGTCGGCACCGATCCAGAATTCAGTTTCATAGAGTACATTGTTGAGCGGGGCATAACCGCGTTCTACTTCGATTGGGCCGAAGTTCCATTCGGCGACATATTGCGCGCCTTCGAAGAAGCTTCCGAAAGAAGAGTCGTAGTAGGCCCCGTGGGGGAGCGTGTAAGCCATCATCCAGAATTGCTGCTCTTGATCGCCGTCCGAACTGGCCCAGTATGCATAATAGTACGTGTTGGTCTGTTTCCAGAGCAGGCGCAGTTTGGCACCAGCCTCGACCGCGTAATCGTTGTTGTCATCGTTGGATTCAACAATGCGATTATCAGGATCGACGGTAACGGTGTAACCGGCCATCATGCGTTGGCGATCCTCGGCACTAATGCCATTCCATTCCAGTTCGACTGTATCGCGGCCATCCATACTGATACCTCGGAACAGTTCGCCGATGTACTCGCCGTCGGCGAAAGTCACCCATAGGATCAAGTCCTGGTTGTCCAGGATTCCGTCTGGCCCAATCGTGTGGATGGCGCTGTTTTCTACGGTCACCACCAATTTTTCCTGATGGGGAAGGTATTCGACATTGGAGATGCTCAAGTCGGGTACCCGGGCACAGATCGGATGGTGCTGCAAGACAAGATTGTGTTCGAATTGTTCGAGCACCTTGTCGTCTGGATCGATGTGCACGCAGATATCCATCGGCCGACCGCCGGGATTGAAGACCAGCGTTTCGGTTTGGCCGACTTCCAGGTAGAAATCTTCCCAAGTGGGGGTATCGATCACATCGCCGTTCTGGCGGGAGAGGCGGATTTCCAGGTCTTGCAGTTCCCAGTTGGCTGTGCCGGTGTTGCGGATATCCAGCTCGACCACGCCTGTGGTTTGGTCGACCCGGAACTCATCCAGGTCCAGCCACGGTAAGGGTAATTCTCCGTTGCTGCCACCAACTACACTTCCGGCGGCTGGATAGAGCGTGTACGCCACGATGCAGTACGGCTCATCGCCCGGGCCTTCGTACGAGAGGATCAAGCCTTCGTAGTAGTCGTGTTCCAGGATCGTGCGGTACCACACTTGTGTGTCGCCATGGCACAGCGTAGCGTTTCCGCTCTCGCGTTCATCGACGGCCGTAAACCCAAATTCTACGTAACCTTCATCGTCTTCATCGAAATGGAAGGTGAACTGGGAACTTCCGCCTGTTTCGTGCATCAACCTGGAGACAGGATATTCATGGTTGGGGACTAGCATGAAAAAGTTGTAGTTCGAGGATTGCTCTTCCAGGTAAAAGTTGCCGTAGATCGGGCCCATGGCGTGCGCCCAGTTGTTTTCCCATTCTGGGTCTTCAGGAATGTTGTAGGTCGTCAGCGTCTGGTAGGTGAGCACGTATTCGCGCTGGCATTCGAGCGAACCTTCTTCACCACCCGCGATCGACACCGGGTTGGATGGTTCAGAGTAAGGCCCGTCGGGGTAGGGTTCATGATAGGCAACCACAGTAAAGACGTATTCCTCACCACAGGGTGGATTGAGCCACTGCTGTGGCAGGCGGCTGCGCCGCGTGTCCGGGCCTTCGACCCAGATCAGTGTGTCGTTGAGAAAGACCAGGAAACCATCGATCGGTTCTTCGTCTTCCCGGGGCTGGTAGTTCCAGGTCAGGTTGTCGCTGCCGTAGTTGATCCACAGGTCGGTGGGCGGTGTCATCGTGCCGTCTTCCCAGGCTGACGGGAAGGTGCGCGCCCCTTCGACCCAGGTAACGCGATAGTCGACCGTGAAGCTGCCTTCTGCGCCCGAAGCGTCTTTCTGGCGGGTGATACCATCCCATTCTTCGGGCGGGATCGAGATTGCCAGGCGGCCGAGTTCCAGGGCATCCATACCGCCCCCGGTCACGCCAATGCAGGATACTTCAAAGGGCAGCGGGACGCCGTCTTCCCAGTAGATCGTCGGGAAACCACCTTCGGAAAGATAGGCCGCTACGTCCCATTGTCCACCACCCAAAGAAGCGAACGATTCGTTGGTGGACTGGTCGCCATCCGTGTCCGGGTACCAGACCGGCGGAGATCCGCCCGCGCCTACATAACAGTGCACACCTTCGTAGGCCGAGTCGGTTTCCAGGGCCAGCACTTCGACCAGCAAGCCCAGGGTAGGCTCTTCGCTCAGATCGGGAGGATCATCGTCGCTGAAGCCAAAGCCGGCCGGTTCATCGGGGGCTTCATCCAGCGGATCGGGAGCCGGTTCATCGGTTGGTTCATCATCCAGTGGGGCCGGTTCATCAGACGGGGGTTCGATTGGTGGTGGTGAAGCACTGCCGCCAGAGCCGCCGCTGGGATCGGGGACATAGACGCTGTCTCCCGCCTCGACATCTTCCGGTTCGACATCCGGGTTGAGGTCAGCAAGTTCATCGACGCTCATGCCATTATCTTCAGCTACGGATTCAAAGCTTTCATCTGCTTCAAGCGTGTAGCCCTTCAGGGCGCTCACCGCTTCGGTTTCGATCACTTCGACCAGCACGGAAGATTGACCTGAAGTTCCGGCGGCCGAGATGGCGCGCACAAGCATGACATGGCGGCCGAGGGTGGCCGGTTCCCAGGGGATGTTGAGTACCAGGGAGGAGGTTGTACCTTCTCCTTCCGGAGCTGCTACAGTTCCGATGCGTTCTTCATCGACCCAGAGTTCCATGCGCGCGATGCCGTCCTGGTTGCGGGCGGTGGCGTGTACGATCACCACGCCGCCCAAGGCCACGGGCTGTTTATTCACGGGTTGGTGGATCAGCACCAGCGGGCGGCTGTCGAAAGCCTGCACGCGGCGGCTGCCGTAGTACAACCCGGCGCCCAGGAGCAACACTGCCAGCAGTGCGACCAGAACCAATAGACCGAGGATACAAGTAGGTTTACGTTTTGAGGTGGTCATGGTTTTTCCTCCTTAGGACAATGGAATGTTGAACTGGAACCATTCCGACCACGAACCGGTGTTTCCAGCGCCATCCACAGCGCGTACCCGCCAGCGGTAGGTCCAACCACATTCGGTCGAGACGTTGGTGCTGGTGCCGCCGATCCCGGTCAGCGGGCTGCCACTGGCCGCCTGCCAGTTGTTGTCTCCGGCGTGGCGCTGCACTTCGACCTGGTATTGGGCGATACCGCTGGCATCGGAGACCGCGTTCCACATCACCGTGGTGCTGGAGACGCAACTCAGGTTGACGCCATTGACGGGTTTGGAAGGGGCGGGTGCCGGTGGGGCTTGCGTGTCTGGCGGTGGGACGGTGGGTGTGACGGTTGGCGTTGGGGTGGGGGTGACACATTCTCCGGTTACGCCGATGTCCACGCGCTGCTTTTCTTCGGTGCCGTCAAGATGCGTGACGGTGAGCGTGTAGCTCTGCGGCCTGCATAGGCAGTCCGAGTAAGAGCCGTCGAAGGGCTGCTCGATGTTGCCGAAGACGACCGACTGCACATTCTCGACGTGCCAGTAGATGTCCGTGCATGCCCCGGCCAGAATTTGCTGCGGCTCAGCCCAGAATTGCACGACCGCGCCCGGTGGAGGGGTGAAGGTTGGCGTTGGGGGAATCTCAGTGGGGGGATCTTCGTCGGGCAGGGGGGTGATCGAGGGCAACAAGGTAGCAGTTGGCCCATCGGGAACTGGTGTAGGCCCGCCCACCAGCACGCGAGTGCTGTCCGGGGAACTGCCCTCGCCATCGTTGGCAAACGCCATTGCCTGGATGGTGTATTCGCCGTTGCCGGGTGGTGTCCAGGTGAAGGTATACCGCGCCAGGTTACCCTCCACACTGAGTGGATCGACAGCCTGGACCAGTTCTCCGTTCACCCAGATTTCCACGTAGGCAATCCCTTCGGGGGCATTGGCGTGTCCTTCGATCTGGATGGGCTGGGGAGCCTCTAGCGCCAGTTCCTCCACCGGGACGTCGATCCACACCGTGGGGCCGAAGGCATAGGAGACCGGGTCTCCGCTGCAGGCCGCCAACAGGATTACCAAAAGAAATAGGGGTAGGTGTTGCAGATGCAACCGTTGCATGATCATAAGACCTCCTTCTGCGGGATGATCCCGCTGTGTATGATCGCGAGGTACTCCGTAGGTGCTTTCTCCTCGGTGCGATGAGCGCATCTATCTGCAACAAGCTGCGTTGTAAGAAATCACCACCTGATTAGATTTTAGCACGCGATCCGTATTTGTACTCATTGTATGAAAAGGAACAATTGGAAGCTATACCCCTCGCGGTCTAGGAAAAAGTTCCCTGATGAGGTGGGAAAAAGTTCACAGGGGACAGTAGGCAGTAAGCAGTATGTAGTAGACAGTTGGCAACGAGCTGGGACGAGCTGTAATTGAATAAGAGTATAATTACGCGCGTAGCAATGCAGCAAATGTGTACGGAGTATAGAGGAGACAAGATGGAGATCAACCAGCAAGAAATTGTAGCGATGACGGTTGAGCATGGCGGCGATTGGGGGATCAACCACGTACGCCGCGTGATGACTTTAATTGAAATGGTCGCTGATGGAAGCGATTACGATAAAGACGTGATCTGGGTCGCCACTCACCTGCACGATTGGGGGGCATATAAACATTGGGCGCAGGAAGGTGTCGACCATGCTGAGCGCTCTGGCCAGGTAGCCGCGGAGTTTCTGACCGCCCGGGATTATCCTGAAGCTTTCAAAGCGCACGTACTCGAGTGTATTACCAGCCATCACAACTGTGACCGGAGCAAAAGCATCGAAGCGCAGTTGCTGTTCGATGCCGATGCCCTGGATTTCTTTGGCCCGGTGGGCGTGCTGCGCATTTTCTCGAAGAGTTCCAAGGACCTGGCTGCGGCGCTCAAGAAAAGCAAGATGAAGCGCGAGACCTTACCGCCGCAGTTACTGCTGGAAAAGACGCGTGAATTGGCGGCCCCGCGCCTGGCGGAAATGGATGCCCTTTTTGCCAGCTTCGAGCGCGACACCTTTGGATATTTCTGATTAAGAATGACCTGCCGCACACGGCAGGTCATTTTCTAAATTGTTGGTAATTCTTTAGGAGGGAACAACATCCCCCAGCGGAGAAGGAAAAGCTTCCAGACGTTTCGGGTCGATCAGGGTCAGGGCAGTTTGAGTGTCCTGGAGGTCGGCCAGTTCCTCGAAGTGGGTATACAACGCTAGCATCACCGTCACGCTGTCATCCACGTAGCGCGTCATCGAATTGGCATTCAGATAGGGGTAAGGCCGCTCGACCAGCAATTCTGGCTCGGGTTGGCTGTAGAACTCGCGGATGTAATCAAGGGAGTATTCCAGGCCATCGGGACTGAGAAAAGGTAGATACCTCGGCGGGTTGGGATTGGGCAGGATTGCCTGCCAGAACAAACCTTCCGGATGAGCCTGGTTATAGCGCTGGTCGAGGCTGTACCAATCGTCCTTGACCTTCCCCCAGAATTCTCGCCGGTCTTCCGCCAGCAATGCGGCGTTGTCCCGCTTGGTCGCCACCCCGATCCAATGCGACCACAAGCTGTCGGCGATCAGGTGGAAGTAATAGCCCAAGATGAAGCTGTAACAGGGCAGATCGCTCTTATCCAGGTCTTTGAGATATTTGTTGAAGAATTCCAGGTCGCGTACAAAGCGTTCTCCCTGACCGGGATCGAGAAAGTGGGTGATAGTTTTGGGGGGATCGAACTCCGTCCAATCTTCGTTGGGTTTGCCGGAGTCGGCCGCTAAATTGCCGAAGGCGAATGCGACTTCATCCAGGCCGGGAATCTCATTAAGTAACCCCGCTGCAATCCGTAGGTGACTGATCCAGGTAGCCATAAGGTTCTCCTTTCGTCAGAAGGGATATGCTATCATGGATTTGGGAGAAATGACCTTGCGGCAGGTGGTTATCATCCGCGTCTAATTATTCTGGAATTGAGGGAGCGACTAGTCGCCTAGGCACTTAGGCACCCAGGTGGCTGGGGCGTAAACAAATAACGCCGGTCATCTACATGATGACCGGCGCTGTGGTTTTGGCTAAATTAGGGTTATATCCAGCCGCGCATTTCCATGGCATTGACGACCTTATCGATCG
>JBNKDB010000242.1:0-8082 GCA_050288045.1 Anaerolineales bacterium
AGCCCAACGCCAGCCCCAGCAAGAACAATTTCCATCCGGAAAATTTTTCATTGGCAAACAACACGTAGAATACCAGGAAAAGCAAGAATGCGCTCAACTGGTGACCGTATAAAGCTCCTGCGTAGGCGAATGCCGGGGTCAACAGAGCGTAAACCAGCACGACCGTTAACGCCACCCACTGCACCGCGCCAAGCTTCCGCGCAAAACGATACAGCAAAACGCCCAGCAAGGCGGTTGGAATGACGGCCACCACAAAGGTGATCACGATCTGCGCAATCGCAAAACGCACTTTCTGCTCCAGAATACCGGTGCCCTCGGTGTTCAAGGTCGACTGGAAGGCCGCATTATTACCCAAGCGATCCATCAAAGGATCGATCACCGGCAAGTCGAGGAAAACACGTAACCCGGCGTAAACCGGAATACCGATAAAGGCCGTCCCCGGCGCCTTATCGCTGTAGTAATGGTCACCCACTTTGGCATAGTCGACCGTATTGGCGACATAATTGTCTATACGAAACGAACCTTCTTCCACCACTGCGAATACCATATCCAACCGTGAATTCTGGTTCGGGTCGGCCCAACGTGGGAAGGTATACGCAAAGCATACCGTCAGGATCAGGAAAAGCATGATCTCCGTCAGGCGTTCCGGCATAAACTGGTTATTTTTCGCTTTCATAACACGGTACTCAATCCACCAAATAAATTTGATCCAACGGCTGGCACGCCGTCCGGTAATCGTATTTCTCTTGAATCAGCTTGCGGCCATTCTGCCCCAGCCGAGTCGCCAGCGCTTTGTCCTCCAGGAGTTGCAACACAGCCTGGGCAATTTCCGCCGGTTGGTCAGCAAGCAGTAAATGCTCTCCCGAAACCACTCCAATACCCTCCGCACCCAACGTAGTTGAAACCAACGGCAAGCCTTGCGAAAGCGCATTCAGGATCTTCACCCGCATGCCCCCACCAGCGCGCAGCGGCACAATCATCACGCCGGTATTGGTGTAGTAATCAGCCGGGTCGTCGACGTAGCCGGTCACGTTAATTCCGGCATCCCGCGCGCCCACCTCGACCAATTCCTCGGGTGGGCGCGAACCCACCAGATCGAAGACCGCGTCCGGCCGCTTTGCGCGGATCAGGGGGTAAATCTCATCCAGGAACCAGGTCACGCCGTCGATATTCGGCGGCCAAAACATCGTGCCGATATGCAAGATGTGATCGGCTCCCGGACTGCGCTCGACATACGCTTCCTCATCGGTATCCACTGCAATGGGGATCACACAGATATCCGCTTCGTCTACGCCCATTGCTGCTTCCAGGGCAACCTTATCCTCATCACTGACTGCCAGGACAGCACCGAACTCCCGGCAAATCCAGCCTTCGTAGGTCTTCAAGAGCTTCCAATCTCGCCCCAGCAAGACTTTGCGCACGCCACCGCCCATTGTTTCCCACAGCCGCTTATAAAGCAGCCATAGGGCGTTATGCGCATCCATTACCGTGCGTGCCCCAGATACGCGCAGCGCAAACTGGCCCATATTAAGTTGGTCGGCATGTACGACGTCGAACTGTTTCTCCGCAGCCAACCGGTCGATAAGGTCACGCATGGCCTTGCGGTCGTCGCGCACCATCATCCACGGCTGCCCTGTCAAGAAACTGCGCGCCATCGCCAAGCCATCCAGCACCACATTGCGTTCCATCGGAGTGGTATGTACCGCAGTGCAGTATTCCCGCAGTTTCTCCACTTCGGCAGATTGATCGCCGCGCACAAAAGACACCAAAGTGACTTCATGCTTCTGGGCCAAATATTTAATTACATTCCAGGTTTTCACCTTGGGGCCGCTGTCAGGCGGATAAGGCAGTACCTGCGTTAACAATAAGACCTGCACGTAATTCCCTCGTTGTCGAATATTTTTTAAGATCTGCTCACCAGATTTTGCATCCCCTCTAAAAAGACCAAACTGATACAAACAACTGTCCGTAAAAGTTAGCTCGCTCGCTGGCGTCCTGATTTTTGCGGAGCATTCCAAACAGCCCTCCGCCCACCATGCGCAGCAAACTGGCAAAAGCCAGCACCAACTTATACAACCCCGTCGTCATTTTCCCATAGTGCTTGCGGAAAAACATCACCCGGCTGCGATACAGCTCCAGGAAATTCTTCAGCTTGGTCTTGCGAGTGCTGCCACCCCAAATATGCGTGGCCACTGCCTCAGGTGTATAGAACACTTTCCAACCGGCCTGCTTGACACGATACCACAAATCGACTTCCTCTGAATACATGAAGAATTGCTCGTCGAACAGGCCAACCTGGTCGATGGCTTCTCGGTGCAGCAGCACACAGGCCGCCATTACGCTGTCCACCTCGCGCACATCGTCCATTTCCCAATAGCGCATTTCATATCTACCAAAAGTCTTGCTGGAAGGAAACGCTCGGTCCAACCACAATCCCCACCACAATTCGGTCGCCAGGGTTGGAAAGTTGTAGCAAGAGCGCTGCAAAGCACCGTCTTCATGCAGCAGCTTGCATCCCACTACGCCAATGTCATCCTGAGATTCCATCAATTCAACCATTTTGTCAATTGCCCCCGGCCAGACGAATGCATCCGAATTCAAAAGCAAATAATATTTGCCGCGCGCCAGTGCCACGCCCCGGTTATTGGCTGTACCAAAGCCATAATTCTTTGCATTGACAACCAGCTTCACTTCCGGATATTGTTCACGGATAATGGCCGGGCTTTGATCGCTTGAGGCGTTATCGACAACAATCACCTCAAAAGGGGATTGATCGCCGCAGTCTTTCAAAGCATCCAGACAGCGCTCGATCAACCCCGCTCCGTTCCAATTGACGATCACAACTGAAACAAGCGGATTCTCATTATGCCACACTACGCTCCCCCTCCAATTGCGCTTCCGCATCGCGTTTATTCACCAGTTGCTCGATGACCACCAATGTCCCCATGAACAACCAGTTATTCACGATAAAGTCAAAGCCTTCGATCGACTGAGTATAGGCGAACGGCACCATCCAATCACCAAAGCCCATCATGATAATCCCCCCCAGTGTCCCGGCAAACCCCGCCATCGCCAGTCCGGTCAGAAAATTGCGTTCTTTTCGCAACCGCAGCACTAATTGCAATCCTAATCGAGAAACATTGAAGAAAAACAGTAAATAAAAAATCAGGCCCACCACCCCGGTCTGGGCAATGATATCCAGATAGTTATTATGCGTTGCCATGGCTTCGGTTGGGTAATAAGTCATATAATACGCCGTATACCCGGCCGGGCCGGTACCGAACAACCAATGATAACGTGTTACCCGAAAACTTACTGACCAGGCAGCCAGGCGCGTCTCACCACTCTCAGTCTGCTCATCCTTGAGCACTTTGTTCAAATAATAATCAGAATTGAGCGCGAAGACGAGTAGCCCAATCAGCACCAACACCAACACAAGCTTCCACGAACGCAGCACGGTCATCAGGCCGATTACAAAGAGTACGGGGAGCCAACCGGCCACCCAACTGATATTCAATACAAAGCCCCACACCACCCATAAAACCACATAAGCCAACAAAAATCCGCGCACGATCTTGGGGAGATCTTCATCGAACAAAGCCAGACCGTAGGCCAGGGCAACCACCCACATCGGCACCAGACCCCTGTAGTTTATGGGAATATGTACGCCGCCATAATTCGCAATCAGGGCAATCGCTCCCAACAAGATCAACAACCAGGCCATGATCTTCAAATGGAGGCTTTGTTTCACCGTATTCGCCACCAATAAAAATGCGCCCGGCAGCATGATCATCGTAACCGCAGAAGCTAACTGCACCTTGATAAAACTACCATACGACTTTACAGCCCAATCCAGGAAGATATTGCTCCAGGCAATGGAGATGACAACAGCGGCAATAAAACCGAGCAAGGGTTTGGTAATTTTGCCGTTAACAAAATGGATGCGTTTATCAATGATTAACATCTTCGCAACCCAAACCGCAAAAAATACCGAGGTAGCAGCCAGGCTGTCAACGACATTGCTGCCCGTCCCGGTCGGAATGGAAAGCGGCACAAAACCTGCCAAGACGATGATCAGGATAGGCATCCACTCGAAATGGGCCAATAAACGTTCGAAGCCGACCAGCAAAAACGGCAGCGCCCCAACCGCTACAGCGATGAACGGATTCAACTTACCGCCAACCACGCCAATGACTGCTGCACCGACCAACATAGCCAGCACGATCATCACGCGCAGAAAGATCACAAACCGCCGCGAGAGCGCATGCGTCCGAGTTGTGATCTCGATCTCTGGTTTATTTCCATTATGATTTTGTTGAGACAGTTCCATTGCCTACAATCCTATGCTTCCAAACCAATAACTACTTTACCACTTCACCAATAAAATTATTCAATTGTTCCCCTATATGCTCCCAATTATAATGCGCTTCGACCAAAGCGCGGCCATGATGAGCCAGCTTTTCGTACAATTCGCCGTCATCGAACAAACGGCCCACAGCATGCGCAAAACCCTGCGGATCATCCGAAATAAGCAATTCTATCCCGTTACTAACATCCAGGCCTTCAACACCTTTACTGGTCGAGACGATTGGTGTTCCCAAGGCCAAAGCTTCCAACACCTTCAAACGCGTGCCTCCACCAACCCGCAACGGAACCACACACACTTTACTTCCGGCAACTTTCGCCTGGATGTCCTCCACGTAACCGGTAAATTCCACGCCCTCCTGCTGCGGCAACGTCTCGATGGGAACACCATCCAGCTTGCCGGTTATGTATAGTTTTGCTTGAGGATACTCTCGCCGGATACGTGGGAAGATTTCAGCCAGGAAGTATGCCACCGCATCGAAATTGGCACTGTAGCTCAACGCGCCCGAATAGATCATCGAGTAAGGTTCCTTGGTTACCCCCTGTCCAATATCCTGATCGACTTCAAATCCATTAGGAATTACAGCAATCGCATGGTCGTTGGTAAGCACACTACGGACAAGTTCGGCCTCATTCTCCGACACGACTGTACCCGCCTGATATTGTCCCAACAGATAATCGATAAAACGTGATAATTTCCGCCATGTCAATCCAGCCCGAAATCGAGCCAACTTACCCGTCTGTTTATGATAACGGTCGTAAATTGTGGTGATCTCGATCTCCTCAAAGATCTTTACTGCGTCAGGAACCAACAAGCCATACAGTGCCATATCGATTTGCGAAGCAATCACAACATCATAATGATGTTTCTGGGCAAGATGACGCACAGCGACATCTACCTGCGGGCTGTAGGTGTCCAGATAGGCACGGGGCACCTTTGAAAAATACCCTGTCAATGCCTTCAAATTGGTTGGTTGGAATTTTTTATAGGGAAAAACGCGCACTTCCCGACAATAAGACAACAATGCTTCCCTGCGCTTGGCATCGACCGGTTCATCCGAAAATGCCAGCAAGTCTACATCGTGTTGCTCTGCCAGGTATTTCAGCAGATAGAAAATCCGGATCTTTGCCCCATTATCTATAGGGTAGGGATACCAACGCGAGAGAAATAAAATCCGCATCTTCAGCCTGCCTTTGCTTCATACTTCCCCCAACGCGCGATCGAATAATCAAAAATACCTCTAAGAACTGCGTTCCTCTGCAAACGTTTATGTCTCCATTTCGGTTTGAGCGTCCAGGCAAGCGTCGTCCGCAGCATACTCTTTAATGTATTCACCCAGGAAATCAATCCAGCCTTGGTCAGTTTCAAGAACAGCAGCCGGTTACGCGTCATATAATAAACCACGTAAGGGGTAGCATCCCGCTGGACGATAGAAATCTTATGCCAGATCTTGGCCTGGGGCACATGTAAAATGCGATATCCGGCCCGCTGTACACGTACACACCATTCTGTCTCTTCAAAATAGGCAAAGAAGCGCGGGTCCAACATCCCCACCTGCTGGACGACCGGTGTTTTGATCAGAAAGGCACACCCGGTCACAAAATCGACCAGACGAGGTTCGTCACCAAACTGACCTTCATCAGTCTGGTTCAACCCCACCATAAAAGTATTGCCGCGCGGCCAATCGATCTCTCCACCCGCCGACCACATCACTTTCGGTTCATCATAATAATAGATCGTCGGGCCAACCACCCCAACCTGCTCGTCCGCTTCAGCCGCGGCTACCATCAAATTCAAGAATTGGGGATCGACTTCCGTGTCATTGTTCAACAATAACATATAATCAGCCCCCAGTTTTTCGGCCATTTGCATCCCGAGGTTGTTGCCCCCCACAAAACCCAGGTTCTCCCCGGTCACTTCAAGCGGCAAATCAGGATACGCCGTCTGGATTTCCGCCACCGATTCATCTTCTGAGCCGTTATCGATCAAAACCAGCTGATAATTGGGGTAATCGATCTTCGCTAATGAATCCAGGCAAGCCAGAGTGTCTTCGTAACTATTCCAGTTCAGCACGATGATCGCTACCAGGGGCATAGACAAATCACTTTGCATTTTGCCTACGAAAACTCCTTGACTCTTCCGTTCTTGTTGTGCGGTCATGGGAGAGAAAGTGCCCTTTCATAAGTGCCCAGGATTTGGCGGGCCGTCTTTTTCCAAGAAAAGTCAGCTGCACGGGCAAAGCCCAATTGCCGCAACCGCTCTGTTTCTTGCGGGGAAGACAGCACCTGAGTCAGATAAGCGGCCATCGTATCGATATCTTCGGCATCACAGATCAAGGCTGCATCCTGGGCAACTTCCGGTATCGAGCCACGGTCAGAAGCAATAACCGGCGCGCCGCAGGTCATCGCTTCCAAGATCGGCAGGCCAAACCCTTCGATCCAGGACGGGAACACGAATACATCTGCCATACTGAACAAGGCAATTAGATCGGGCCGCGAGGGCCGAACGAGCAATCGGGCAATCCCCTCATCCACCGCCTCGAACACGATCGGCAACGGATTAGGGCGCCGAGAGAAAAATACGATCTCGCGGTTGTCTTTCAATTCCGGAGCCAAACAGCGCCAGGCTTCGATCAGCGTTTGCGGATTCTTGAGCGCATCGGCCAACACGAATTGCTTATCTAGTTGATGGCGCTGGCAAACCTCTGCCAGAATTTCAGCATCTTCGATCCGCGTGAAATCCGCGGTTGGAGCATGGTGTACAGGGACGATCTTCTCGATGTCGAAATCACTGTGAGCAGCAATTTGGCGACGCGAATATTCTGATACTGTAACGATCATATCTGCATTGCGAACCGCTTGAAGGCTCTGAAAATGCAAATACGTCATCATTGTGATCGTGCGTGGGTCTTTAGCATGCCCGCGGATGATCTCTACCAATGGCAAAATATTGATCTCATCGTGCAGTGTCAACACGTTCTTGATACCGCGCGTGCAAAACCCGGTATTTGCCGGGAAATGCGCAACCTCCACCCTATCCTGGCGCATATACCGGTCGATACCAAGATCATTACGTAAGCTGGAAAATGTATTCGACCAGGGCAAATAACGCACGCATACGTGATCTTCATCAAATGAAAACTCGTAGGGCAGTTTCTGGTCCAAATATATGAAAATCTCATGATCCCGCGCTAATTCAACCAACGGCGGAATGAAGTTGGATACATAAGTAAAAAGTCCACCAAACCTAAAATGGGTCAGTGTTCTGGCATCAATACCAATTCGCATGGGGGCCTATTCTGAGATCAACTTATCATATACCGACAAAATATGCTGCATTTCATCATCGATCAATCTGACCGGTTTTGCATTCGCTGTAAGCATTGATAACAATTCAGGTTCATCCAACAAGCGCTGTAACTGGTTACGCAAATCTTGCACATCGAGATTTTCAAACAACAGGCCATTGACTTCATGGTGAACCATCTCCGGCATTGCACCCAGATTAGTGGTAATCACCGGTGTCCCAGCAGCCAACGGCTCCATGATCGACATAGGTGAATTCTCATACCAGATCGAGGGTACCACAACTACATCAGATGTGCTTAAAATTTGCGAGACCAATGCATTCTTGAATCGGCCGGCCAACTCGATCCGCGGATTTCCGGCTGCCATTGCTTCCAGTTCAGCAACATAGCTAGGAAACGCTTCCAATCC
>JBNKDB010000243.1:0-3767 GCA_050288045.1 Anaerolineales bacterium
AAACCGGCTATTATGCCGGTTTTGTGAATAATAAGATTTGATATTTTTGAGTTCATAGGCGGCAGCTAAAGCTGCACCGTCGAACAATTCCTAAGAGGGAAAAACGAGATATGTCGCGGCGGCTTTAGCCGCTGTACACAATTTCCTATCCCTTATATTCTTTCGCTTTGGCCCAAATGTCTTCCCAGGAGTCGGTGAGCAGGTTGCCGAGGATGGTGTTGATGCCCTGGCCGGGCAGCACGTCGCCGTCTGGTTCTACGTACAGCCAGCCGCGGCCCGCTCCGCTGCGGTAGTCTTCGGATTTGGGGGCAACCTCTAGGCCCATTTCATGCTGCAAAGCCATTTCGCCGCCTAATGCCAGTTCGCCTTCCAGTTCCAGGTCAACGGGGTTCATCTTGGAGTAGGGTACGGGCAAATCCCAGACCAGCCCCAAGTCGAGGTGGCTGACGTAATCGCGCGCTTCGGTTAGTTTACCGATCAGTTCGGGCGAGTTCGTGCTTAGGGAAACAGCGGAAACACCCGCTTTTGCCAGCCGGGCCAGGTGGGCGGTGATGTCGGCCGCGTTTTCGGTGGTGATGGTCAGGTGGGCAGCGACGTAAATGTCTTCGTCCAAGGTCTCCGTCCAGTAGGAGAAGCTGGATAGTGCTTCCCAGGTTTGTTCCTGGTTGGGCTGCATCACGATCATGGCGTGGTCCAGACCAGCTTGCAGCAGGGCGTTGAGGTAGTTGGTATCGGCCAATTTCAAGCCATCGGTCAGGATACCGGTCACCTGGCCGTTGTCTTCAGCGTGTTGGAGCAGTTCGGGCAGGTCGTCGCGCAGGGTGGGCTCGCCGCCGGTAAAGAGAATTTGCGGGATACCGACTGCCCAGGCTTTGTCGATGATCTGCTTCCACTCTTCTGTAGTAAGCTCACGGTCGACGCGCTTGGTGGGGGCATCGAGCGCGTCGACACCTTCCGGTAGGCGGTAGGTAAGGGCGCAATCCAGACGGTAAGGAGCGGTGAGTTCATTGGAGTAGGGGATGTGGCGCTCAAAGTTCAGGAATGAAACCGGGTCCAGGTCAGGCGTAGTGATCAGGGCTTCGATGCGTTCTTTGAAGTCTTCGTAATCCTGCAAGGCGGTGTCATATTTGACCTGGTAACGGCTGGCTACCTGGCGGGCGACTTCATCTGCCGGGGTGCCCTGGATGAGGTGATAAGCGTACTCGGCGGCGCTCATGTTGAGGTGCAGTATGGTTGCAGCGTTGACGATCAGCACGCCGGAGCCATCGGTATCGATGCGCAGGTGCAGCCGGTAGTTGAGCGGGTCATCCGCTGGGGCGGTATAGCTGTAGCTGCCCGGCGGGAGAGCTTCTTTCTGGGCGAAGAATTCGCGGATGCTATCGAATAAATTAGCCATTGTTTACCTCCCACCACCGGCGCAAGCGCAGGCGCATCCGGCGCAGGCACAGGCACAGGCGCAAGAACTGCCGCCGCTGCTTCCACCGCGGTAACTGCTGCTGGAAGGCTTTGGCGGCGGGTTGGTCGTCTGGGTGACGCCGCCCGTAAAGCTGGTCAGGTTGCCGATCACACCGGCCGAGAACGTGCTTACGCCGTTGGCGACCGAGGCAGCAAAATCAGCCCCAGGGATGGACGGCCCGGCGCTGCGTGTGGATTGCATGCTGGGGGCGGACGGTTGGGCTGGCATGTTGGTGGTCATCGTCGAGCGGCCATAGCCCGGATCGTAGCGTCCCCACCAGGTGGGCACAAACACGGGGTAGCCCTGGAAGGTGCGGCGGGTGCGGTCGTCGTAGTCTTTGTCGAGCATGGTCCATTCGAGGGCCTGATCGTATTTTTCGCTTTTCACTTCCGGCGTGCCTTCGGCTTCGATCTGTGCCCAGGCGCGCTTCATGATGTTCTCGTAATACTCGACGGTTTCCTTGCGGCTGAAGCCCTTCATCTTACGGGTCACGTTTTTGACCAGAGTGGTCATCATGCCTTGCAGGGCTTTCTTACGGCGGGTGCTGGTTTCTTCCTGGAAAGCTTCAAGGAAAACCTTTTCGTAGGGGCGTAAGTCTTCTGGCAGAGGGTCTTCGACTTCTAATTTCAGCGGATCTTGGGTAACAACCGTAGCGGCGCCTTTCTTGAGTACGCCGAACAAGATCATGGTGAGGATCTTGTCCATGGGTTGTTCCATCAGAATGGCGGCTTCAACGGCGGTCAGGCCGCGCTTGACGCCGTGGCCTTCAATGGCGACCTTGGGCGGCAAGTATTTGAGCTTGCGCTTCTGGGCGCCGCGAGCCGACAGGACGGGGATGAGAACGAAGAACGAACCGACACAGCACCAGAAACCGATGCCGATGATCGCTTCGGGGTCGATACCTACTCGCTGCCAGAATGTGGGCGTTTCAATCGTGCTGGCCGGGACGTATGTTTTGGGGAAGGAAGCACCAAAGAGGTACTGCGTATAGCCGTTGGCGGTAGCGTTGCGCCAGGTGTAGGTGATACGGCCCTGATCGTCGAAGCCGGTATCCGGTTCGTTCGGGAAGCCGCTGGGTGCGCCGTGGTAACGTGGTTCTTCCGGCTGTACGCCGGGAGGCATGTGGTAGGTCACGGTCAGGTTGGTGGAACCATAGACGAAATCGGAATCGAACCAAGTTGGGGTAAAGACGGCGCTGGTGTAATTGCTGTCCTGCGAGTCTTCGTACAGCACGTTGCGGATGTTCTCGGCGCGCATGCGCACCGTGCCAGTATCCCCGGGCTGGATTGTGTTGGGCGCTAGGCCAAGGGCGACACCGTACGTCACGTAAGGAGAGCTTTCGATGTCGGTGATCGCATTCCCATCTACGCTGGCGGTAATGTCGCCGATGTTGTAATAGGGTGTTGGCAGGCCGACATCGACGAAATCAATGGGGGAAGCGCTGATCGAATTGGTAAAGACGAATTCGTATTCTATTGTCAGCGAGCCGTCATCGTTCCAGTATAAATCAACGTTTTCCCGATCTAGCCTGAACGAGTAAGTCTGGGCAGAAACCGGAGTGGCAATCAACAAGATTAAAAACGCGAGCAGGAATATGCTGGCAATCTTTCTCTTCATGGAAGTTCCTTTTCCGTTCATGGTTGTTAGTACGTGTATTCGAGGTGGAAAACGCGAATCATTTTTCGGGACAACGGATTGCTTGCAGTCCGTTAGCTACCACTTGGGTTCTTCGGTAAGTTGATAGACAGCACCGCAGTATGGGCAGTTCACGGTGGGTGCACCGGCAACCATCTTGATGTTCTCGGTGCTCAAAGCGCCGTTGCAGTTCTCGCACTTGAATTGTTCCAGATTGACTTCGCCGGGGAGGTCGATATTCAGGGTGACACTTTCTCCGGCCGGGGCATCCGCACTGCCGGATTTGCCGCGGCGCACGATTGCCAGGATGGTGCCAATGCCAATGGCGGCCGCGACCAATCCTACACAGATCATAACGATGCCGGACGTCTGCCAGCCGGGGGTGGCGTTGGCGCTGGTGGAACCCAATACGAACAAGACCCCCAGAATGAGCATGATGGCACCGGCGATCAGACTGATCGCGGCGACGATATAAGCAATGATTTTTCCAATGGACATAGCAGCCTCCTACACTCCATAAGTTTAACAGATTTTGGGGTGAAATTCTATAAGAAACTCGATTGAATTTCTGCGTTAAGCGGTAGCGGTGCTTTATAATGTGCTCTTATCTTGCGATTGGTGATGACATCATGAATTCAACAAAACCTACGCTTCGGGAAAAGTTTTCAACTTTGGC
>JBNKDB010000244.1:0-2922 GCA_050288045.1 Anaerolineales bacterium
GACGATTGTTTCTGAGGCGGCCTTGCAGCAGGCTGCCAGCCCACAGGAAGAACTGGCGATCCTGGAAACCAGCCTGATCGGTTCCAGCCAGGTGATCGTGGACATTTACTCGCGCTACCTGTTCGAGAAGGCCGTCTTCGAGCGCCGGGCGGAAGCCGAACTCTCCGCCGAAGATCTGAACAACCTGATGTTGGACGCGCAAAAAGCGACCTACGGCGACGGGTTGGACGAACGCTACATGCAGAAGTACATGTGGACCTGGAAGCCGCACTATTACAGCCCTGGTCTATCGTTCTACAATTACCCGTATGCCTTCGGTTTGCTGTTTGGTACTGGCCTGTATGCCATCTACCAGGAGCGCGGGGCGGACTTCGTGTCCGATTACGTCAACCTGCTGGCAAGCACCGGGTTAGGCACGGCGGCCGACCTGGCGGCGCGTTTCGATATCGACCTGCGCACGCCGGAGTTCTGGCAGAACAGCCTGAAAGTGATCGAGAAGCAGATCGACCGCTATGTGGCGTTGAAGTAAATCAAAGCCATTGCTTTTGGATCTCTGGGGTGAATGGCGGGCGGCCACAAGGGCCGTCCCTACAGATAGCAGTTGTAGAAGCAGGCGTCATCAGCCTGATGATCTGTGTTCATCCGAATATTCGTAAAACAACAAAAAACATCCCTGGATTTCTCCAGGGATGTTTGCGATTCAATAATGGGGGAGGACGCTATTCTTCGCAGGCGGTACCATCACTGTCCGAGTCCAGGTCATGGATATCGCCCTTGCCATCGGCGATACAGGCATCGTAACAAGATTGGGCATCTGTTTGGCTGTCGAAATCGTCACAGTTGTAATAGTTGCCGTTGCAGGAGCAATCGGCGGGATCGTCCAGGTTTTCCAGGGCAGCTTTTTCCAGCTTCATTCTAAGTGTTGGCCATGTCCAGGCCAAACCATAATCACCGAAGTCGCTGGCGTAGCACACCGCCCGGCCGCGCGGCGCAGCCTTGGACTTCACCAGGAAGGTTGGGCATTTCACCCATTGCCCGACGCCCCATTCGTCTTTATACCAGATGCTCATGTTGCTGTCGGGGTCATCGTACTTCTTGCGCTGCTGCAAGTCCAGATTGAAATACACCTGCACTGCGCCCAGGAAGCGATCCGGTGCAACGCCGTCTTCATCATAGACGTGCACGCTCATGATGCCCTGTGTGAAATAGCGCCAGCCACGATTGTCAGCGTCGGTCTTTTCGATCACGGCCGTGACGTTGTCGTAATACGTGTTGGCGAAATACACGCCGCTCCTGCCGATGGAAATATCGTAGGAGTTGCCGTAGAACATCTTTACTTCTTTCTTGCGTTCCCCACGCTGGCGCGGCTCGTTGGCAGAAGCCGTCTGGTAGGTTAAAGCCACGACTGCTAAAATCAACACCAACGCGGCAGCTAGGGTCAATATGCGCCTTTTGTTCATCATCATACCTCCAGAACCAATCACAATCTTGACTGGATTCAGGTTTATACCGTGCAATATTTGTGCCTCATTCTTGCTTATCGGGATTAATTATATAGTCAACTCTGAAACGGCACATGTAGAAAAAGGGGGGAATTTTGCTGAAATCCGTTTACAGAAATGAAAACCGCCGGAATTCCCGGCGGCTGATGGTTGAAAAAGGAGCGTTGTTACTCAGATAGTTCTGAAGTGCAGTTTGGGCAGCGTGTGGCCTGGATGGGAATCTCCGTAAAGCAGAAGCCGCATTGCTTGGTGGTCGGTTCGGCGGGGGCTGATTCCTCTTTTTTCTCCATACGGTTGACGGCGCGCACTACCAGGAACATAGCGAAAGCGATGATGATGAAGTTGATGATCGTATTCAGGAAGAGACCGTAGTTGAGGGTAACGGCTCCGGCGTCCTGGGCGGCGGCAAGTGAGGCATATGGCCCGGCAGCCGTTCCGGCTTTCAAGGTCAGGAACAGGTTGGTGAAGTCGGTATTGCCCAGCAGCAAACCGATAGGTGGCATGATGATGTCGTTGACCAGTGATTTGGTGATCGCCCCAAAGGCGCCACCAATGATCACGCCGATGGCCAGGTCGAGCACATTGCCGCGCATGGCAAATTCTTTAAATTCTTTCAGCATCTTATTCTCCTCTCATTTGGCAAAAATGCAGATAAAAACGGAATTTGGATTACGAGTTGGATGTTTCGGCGGGAATGGCCTTCAATACGTAGTATTGTAACGGTTCCTCGCGAGCCTGTCCATTGGCGGCTTCGACGAAGTAAGCGGTAGCACCGGGGCGGGTACTCACTACCCGGTAGATGTCACCGTTGATGGAATGCAGCGCGGCTCCGTCGTCGATGCCGTGGCCGGGTTTGATGCGTCCGTCGGCAACCAATTGCTTGAAGATCGGCCGCCGGTCAGCCTCGTTGTCGTAGTGCGGGCTGCAAGAGCCGGACAGGTAACCCAGACATTCCAGGGGCAGCAGCTTGCCGGGCACCGAATCGGTCAGGCCTTGCTCGAACCAACAGATCGCTCCGGCGCTAACTCCGGCCAATACTACGCCTTGTTCCCAGGCCTTGTGCAGGATTGCGTCCAGGCCCCACTCGCGCCACAGCACAAGCATGTTGCGGGTATTGCCCCCGCCTACGTAGATGACGTCCTGCTCAAGCAGGTATTTTTCCAGGTTTGCGGTGTGGGCATCGAACAGTGAGAGGTGGCTGGGCTCGCAGTCCAGCGGTTTAAAGGCGGCGTAGAAACGTTCAACGTAACTTTGAGCGTCCCCGCTGGCGGTCGGCAAGAAACAAACTTTGGGATGGGGGCTGCGGCTTTGCTCCAAGACGTAGTGATCCATCGCCAGGTTTTCCGGCTCCATGGAGAAACCACCCCCGCCCATACAGATGATGTGTTTCATCGTTGCTGCTCCCTTACAGAACGATTAG